>NZ_AP028663.1:6960000-7214639 GCF_041154445.1 Variovorax sp. V118
GGCTCATGCACCACGGGCGCAGTCGCGGCGGCGGCGGGGGTTGTCATGCGATGCAATCTCCTCTTTGTCTTCTACCGCTGCGCCACGGGCGTTCCGTGGTCAGGCCGCGTCATGCCGCGATCGCGGCAGGGTCGGGATTGTGCCGCAGCAGCGTCGCGCGCCAGCCCTTTTCGAGGCGGTACAGCGCCATCAGCACAGGCAGGCCGGCCAGCGACGCCACCAGGTGCTTGAGCGTGTGGCCCGACACGAGGTGGCCGGTGGCTTCGTAGATGGCGTGGTCGCCCAATTCGAAGGCCTTGGCCACCACATAGAACGCGATCACCCAGCCCAGCTTGAGCCCGACGGCGCCGCGCATCGGCGTGGCCAGCGCCAGCGTGAGCACCACCGCCATGCCGCCGAACTGCACCAGCGCCCAGGGCAGCACGTTGCCGGTTTCCTGGCAGACCTCGGCCGCCAGCAGGCCGGCCGTGAGCACGAACCAGGCGGCCGGCCAGCCGGCGCGCTGGCTGACGCGTTCGCAGACCGCGATGCCGATCAGGCCCGCGAAGGCCACGGCCATGCCGGCGCGGTCGGCGGCGAGGCGGGGCGCGTCGGGCATCAGGTGATAGAAGGCCGAACCGGCGGCGGTGGCGATCAGGCCGGCGAAGAACAGCCAGGCGCAGTCCAGCGTGTTGTCCGGCGGGTCGTTCGCGGGCGGCGCCAGCGGGAACCCGGCCAGCGCTTCCTGGTGCGAACGGTCGATGCGGTTGAGCCGGTACAGCCCCAGGCAGCCGATCGCCAGGAACGGCAGGTTGCTCAGCACGTCCATCGCGTTGGGCAGGTGGAACAGCGGCCGGTTGTCGGCGAACACGGAGGCGATCGCCACGTCGGCGGCCGGCAGCGCCGGGCCGAAGAAGGCGATCAGCAAGAGCAGCGCGAAGGTGAACAACAGTCCGCGTTCGCGGCGTGTCAGGGTGGGCAGAAGCATGGCGTTCCTCGGTGGGGTGGTGGCTGGCGGGTGGAATCTAGTTGCCAGCCCTCCCCCAGGCATCGAGAATCGATACGAGGCACTATTTCACTCCCTTCGGTATCCTTTTTCTATACCTTCAACCCGTACCCTCCCTTCATGAGCACCACCGTCGACCTGGTCCAGGCCCTCAAGAACGAACTCAAAAGCGCCCGCATGACGTATGCCGACCTGGCCCGGTCGCTGGACATGGCGGAGTCCAGCGTCAAGCGCATGCTGGCCAAGAGCGACATGCCGCTGTCGCGCGTCGATGCGATCTGCCGCGCCCTGAAGATCGATTTCGCCGAGCTGGCGCGGCGCGTGGCCGACGCCCAGCCGCTGCTGAAGGAGCTGACCCACGAGCAGGAAAAGGCCGTGGTCAAGGACAAGAAGCTGCTGCTGGTGGCGATCAGCGTGCTGAGCCAGTGGACGCTGGAGCAGATCGTGTCGTCGTACCGGATCACCGAGGCCGAGTGCATCGGCTGCCTGGCGCAGCTGGACCGCATCGGCATCATCGAGCTGCGCCCGCTCAACCGGTATCGCCTGAAGCTCGCGAAAACCTTCCGCTGGCGCCCGCACGGCCCGGTGATGGAGTTCTTCCGCGAGAACGTGGTGCTCGACTACTACAAGGGCGGTTTCGACGGCCCGGCCGAAGGGCTGCTGCTGGTGCACGGCTCGATCAGCCGGTCGCTGGCGCCCGCCTTCATGGAGCGGCTGCAGCGCGTGGCGCAAGATTTCGCGCAGCAGCACCAGACCGACCAGAAGCTGTCGGCCAAGGACCGCGAGGGCTACACCCTGCTCCTTGGCATGCGCAACTGGGAGTTCGAGCTCTTCACCCGCCTGCGGCGGAACTGAAGGCCCGTCAGGGCTTCGCTGCTTCCAATGCGTCGCGCGTGGTGCGCGCGGCGTTCTTCGCCGCGTCCGCGAAGTCTTCGCCCGACGAGGCGTAGATGATCGCCCGCGACGAGTTCACGATGATCGGCGCGTCGGCGCGCCAGCCGGCGCGCACGGTGGCGACCGCGTCGCCGCCCTGGGCACCGACGCCCGGGATCAGCAGCGGCACCGTCGGCGCGAGTTCGCGCACGCGCTCGATCTCGGCCGGGTAGGTCGCGCCCACCACGAGGCCGAGCTGGCCGTTGAGGTTCCACGGGCCCTGCGCCAGGCGGGCGACGTGCTCGTACAGGAAGGGCTGGCCCTCGACGCTGGCCAGCCGCTGGCCCTGCAGGTCGGAACCGCCGGGGTTGCTGGTGCGGCACAGCAGGAAGGCGCCCTTGCCTTCGTACTGGAGATACGGCGCGACCGAGTCGAAGCCCATGAAGGGCGACAGGGTCACGGCGTCGGCGCCGTAGCGCTCGAAGGCTTCGAGCGCGTACTGCTCGGCGGTGGAGCCGATGTCGCCGCGCTTGGCGTCCAGGATGGTGGGCACATGGGGCGCGTTGCGGCGCATGTGCTCCATCAGGCGTTCGAGCTGGTCTTCGGCGCGGTGGGCCGCGAAGTAGGCGATCTGGGGCTTGAAGGCGATGACCAGGTCGGCCGTCGCGTCGACGATGCGCGCGCAGAAGTCATAGATGCGGCTGGCGTCGCCCTTGTACGCCCCCGGGAATTTGGCTGGCTCCGGGTCGAGGCCCACGCAGAGCAACGAACCGTTGGTTTGCTGTGCAGCGGCCAGCTTGTCGAGGAAAGTCATGGGGCCCGATTTTACGGACCCCGCCCGCCGCTCTCAGGCCGTAGGGGTGGCCTGCTCTGCCGCCAGGCACAGGTCGGCCCAGGCGCGGGCCTTGTCGGCCGGGTTGCGCAGCAGGTAGGCGGGGTGGTAGGTGGCCACCACCGGCACGCCGTTCGCCGACGCCGACGCCAGCGGCACGGCGCGACCGCGCAACTTGCCGAGCGGATCGCGGCTTTGCATGAGGCTCTGCGCGGCCAGTGGGCCCATCGCCAGCACGATGCTTGGCGCCAGCGCCGCCGCATGGGCGTCGAAGGCGGCGTCGATCGGCTGCGGGCTGCCGGGCTGGCCGGCGGCCACGCCGCGGTGCGTGCGCATCAGGTGCACGGGCGTGCGGCCGTCGTGCAGCTTCAGCGCGCGCAGCATGTTGTCGAGCAGGCGGCCGGCGTCGCCCGCGAAGGGCTCGCCGTGGCGGCCGTCGGCCTCGGGCGGCATGTCGGCCACGACCAGCCAGCCGCCCTGCACCGGCGCCGCGGCATCGGCCTTGTCGGCGTACAGGCGGCAGGGTGCTTCGACCAGCACGGCGGCGCCTTGCGCGACGGGCGGTGCCGCCACGGGACGCGGTGCCGGCGCAGCCACGGGGCGGGCAACAGGTGCCGGTGCCGGGCGCGGAGGCGGCGCGTCGTACGACTGGTCGCGATCGTCGAGCTCCAGCGGCGGGCCTTCGGGCATGTCGGGCATGCCGGAATCAGCGGCCACGGGGGCCTGCGGCTCGGCTTCGACTTCGATCTCGGGTTCCGGCGGCACGGGCCACCAGACCTTCACGCCCATCTCGTCGAGCATGGCGCGCTGGCGCGCGTCCAGGCGCAGGGTGTGGACTGCGGTGTCCGTCATCGCAAAGCTCCCCAGGCGGAGCCTGTTTCGTTGAGGCGCATGCTCATGACGACCGCGTCTTCACGCTTGCCGTCGAACGCCGGGTAGTAGCCCTTGCGCACGCCGACGCTGCGAAAGCCTTGCCGCAGGTAGATGTCGAGCGCGCGCCGGTTGCTTTCGCGCACCTCGAGCCACAGCCACAGCGCGCCCTCGCCACGCGACCAGCCGGCCAGCGCCTCGAGCATGAGCGGCGCCCAGCCCTGGCGCTGGAAAGCCGGCGCCACGGTGATGTTGAGCAGGTGCACCTCGTCCACGCCCTTCATGGCGACGAAGTAGCCGATCAGCGTTTCGCCCAGGCTCGTGCAGGGCGACTCGACACCCGGCGCCACGCCGGGCGCCAGCAGGCACTGGCAGTGGTAGCCCACGGCCATGGAATCGGTGAAGTTGGCGCGCGTCCAGGGGTGCGTGTAGGCCGTCTGCTCGACCGCGCACACGGCATCGATCCGCTCGACGGTGAGCGGTTCAAGACGGGCTTCGACGGACTGGAGGACGGCGCTCATGCGGGGTTCGGCGGAACGGCGGCCGCCGCCTTGATGGCGGCGCGTTCCTCGGTGGTTTGCGCCACTTTATCGCGAACGTACAGCGGCCAGGCCTGCGCGGCGGGCACGGTGCGGCCGGCCGCGAGCAGCGCGGGCGCCAGCCGCAGCATGGCGGCGGCCGTGGGCAGCACTTCGTGGCGGGCCGTAGCGGCCGCCAGGCGCGGGCCGTAGGCGGTGAAGGCATTGCCGGCCAGCGCCCAGCCGGCCGGCACCTCGAGCGCCTCGGGGGCGAGCAGCAGCGGCTCGGGGTCGCCGCCGAATGGGCCGGCGGAGGCGAAGTCGTAGTGCGCGGCGTAGAGCTGGTCCATGCGCGCGTCGAGCGCGGCCACCACGCGCTGCGCACCGAAGGCATGGCGCGCCTCGTCGGCCACGGCCAGCAGGGTGTCGACCGGCAACAGCGGCACCTTGGCGCCGAAGGCCAGGCCCTGCGCCACCGAACAGGCGGTGCGCAGGCCGGTGAAGGAGCCCGGGCCGCGCCCGAAGACGATGGCGTCGAGCTCGGCCAGCGTGAGCCCCGCGTCGGCGAGCAGTTCGCGAATCAATGGCAGCAGCGTGCTCGACGCCTGCGCGCCGCCCACGCCGCTGTGCGCCAGCACGCGGTCGCCGTGGCGCACCGCGACCGACAGGTGCTCGGTGCTCGTGTCGAAGGCCAGCAGCTTGTCAGACATTGGGACGTCCCATTCCCGCCGGGCACGGCGTCGGGCAGACCGGCGCCACGCGCACGGCCGCCGCGCGCACGCCGAACAGGATGCCGGCCGTCACCAGCGCAAGACCGGCGACCAGGCTCCAGTGCATGGGTTCGTCCAGCCACAGCACCGC
Organism: Variovorax sp. V118; assembly: GCF_041154445.1. Taxonomy (GTDB): domain Bacteria; phylum Pseudomonadota; class Gammaproteobacteria; order Burkholderiales; family Burkholderiaceae_C; genus Variovorax; species Variovorax boronicumulans. The sequence goes on from NZ_AP028663.1 coordinate 6,964,940, forward strand.
GCCGAAGGCCGACAGGCCCGGCACCAGCGCCGTGATCATGGTGGTGCGCACGGGGCCGAAGTGCTGGATCATCTTCGTGAAGGTGATGCCCGAGATCACCACCGAGCCGACGCCCTGGAAGGCCATCTGGAACGCGACCTCGCCCCACGGCGCGCTGCCGATGTGGCTCACGACCGCGCCCGAAGCCACCAGCAAGGTGTAGACCGGCACATAGGTCATGAGCGCGAACACGGTGATGGCGATGGTCGCGCGCACCGCGTCCAGGCCGTGGCGGCGCGCCACCACGCTGTAGCAGGCCCAGCAGAAGGCGGCGCCCATGAACATCAGGTCGCCCTTCCAGACCTCGCCGCCCTCGAAGGCATGCAGCAGGCTGCGCCCGCCAACCACGAGGTCGCCCGCGACGATCATCGCCAGCCCGATGGCGCGCGTGGGCGTGATGCGGTCGCGCAGCACCAGCGCGGCCAGCAGCGTGGTCCACAGCGGCAGGCTGCCGGGCATCAGCACGGCAGCATGGCCGGCCGGCGCAAAGAAGAAGCCGCTATAGGCGATGAGGGCGTAGGCCACGCCGCCGAAGATGCCGGCGGTGGCGGTCACGCGCAGCGACAGCGGCGACAGGCCGAAGAACGAGGACACGGCGCCGCGGTGCTTGGTCGCCAGCCACGCGCCCCAGGGCACCAGCACCAGGCTGGCGCCGCACATGCGCGCAAAGGCCAGGTCGAAGGGCGTGAGCGAGCGCGCGGCCGAGGCGCGCGCGATGAGGATGAAGGCGGTCCAGACCACGACGGTGACCACGGCCGCGCCGATGCCGAGCATGCGGGGAGACAGGAGGGGCGGGGAGGTCTGCGGGGGCGCGGCGGGCATCCCGCCATTATCGAGGGCAGGCCCCAGCCGCGCAGGGGCGGGGCGAATCAGCCGGCCTCGTCGGCGCGCAGGATCGCCAGCCCGGCCGCGCGCAGCGGCGCCAGCGCCTGCTCGGGGGCCTGCGGCGCCACCAGCAGCTGCGTCGCGTCCGCCAGCGGACTGACCACCCACGCCGACGCGGCCCCGAGCTTTTCGGACGAGGCCAGCACGACGGTCTCGGCCGCCGCGGCCATCAGCGCGCGCTTGATCTCGGCCTCTTCCGCATCGCCCGTGGTCAGGCCCGCCTCGGCGTGCACGCCGGTGGCGCCCATGAAGTAGGTGTCGGCATGGATGCGCGAAATGGCCGCCATGGCCGCCGCGCCGACCGCCACCATCGAATGCCTGAAGAGGCGCCCGCCGATCAGCACCACCTCGATGCCGGCGTGCGCCGCCAGCTCGACCGCCACCGACGGGCTGTGCGTGACCACCGTGGCCTGCAGCGCGAGCGGCAGGTGGCGCGCCAGCTGCACGGCCGTGGTGCCGCCGTCGATGAACACCACCTGCCCCGGCTTCACGAGGCGCGCGGCGGCGCGGCCGATGGCCACTTTCTCGTCGGGCGCGAGCTGCTGGCGCCCGCTGAAGTCGGCCTCGGCCGCCGCGACCGGCAGCGCGCCGCCGTGCACGCGCTGCAGCAGCCCTTCGGCCGCGAGCTCGCGCAGGTCGCGGCGGATGGTGTCTTCGGACAGGGCCAGTTCCTCGCTGAGCGCCTTGGCGACGACCTGGCCGTCGCGCCGCAGGACCGAGAGGATGTGTTGTTTGCGTGGGCCGGTGAGCATGGGCCGATGGTAACGGGTTTGCACGTTATTGCACGAATCTTCTTGATATTGCACGAACTCGGTTCTATGCTCGCCGCCATGACCCTCCATGACCGCGTCCGGGTGCACGAAGTCACCCTTCTGTCCGACAACTGGTACACGCTGCGCACCACCGCCTTCGACTGGCGGCGCAACGACGGCGAGTGGCAGCGCATGCACCGCGAGACCTACGACCGTGGCAACGGCGCCACTCTGCTGCCCTACCACCTCGGGCAGCGCACCGTGCTGCTCACGCGGCAGTTCCGCTACCCGGCTTTCGTCAACGGCCACGACGATCTGCTGATCGAGGCGGCTGCGGGCCTGCTCGACAACGCCGCGCCCGAGGCGCGCATCCGCGCCGAGGTCGAAGAAGAACTGGGCTACCGGCTCGGCACCGTGCAGAAGGTGTTCGAGAGCTTCATGAGCCCGGGCTCGGTGACCGAGAAGCTGCATTTCTTCGTCGCGCCCTACGAGGCCTCGATGCGCGTCGGCGCGGGCGGCGGGCTGGCGGAGGAGGGCGAGGACATCGAGGTGCTCGAGCTGGGCATCGACGAGGCGCTGGCCATGGTGGCCGACGGCCGCATCGCCGACGCCAAGACGATCATGCTGCTGTACCACGCGAAGCTGCACGTGTTCCCGCCGGGATAATCCGCGGATGCCTTTTGCCTCCCGCCGTGCGCAGACCTTCGCGCTGACCCTCGCCCTGCTGGCCCCGGCCGGCGCCCTCGCCCAGCAAGCCCTTCCGCCCCAGGTCGATGCCGCCCTCGCGCGCGCCAAGGTGTCGCGCGAGGCCGTGACCCTGCTCGTGGCCGATGCCGACGCGGGCCGCGCGCCGCGCCTGGCCTGGCGCTCGCAGGTGCCGGTGAACCCGGCCTCGATCATGAAGCTGGTGACCACCTACGCGGCGCTCGACCTGCTCGGCCCGGCCTACAGCTGGAGCACGCCGGTCTACGTCGAGGGTTCGGTGGCCAACGGCGTGCTCAACGGCAACCTCTACATCAAGGGCCAGGGCGACCCCAAGCTGGTGCTGGAGCGCGTGTGGCTGCTGCTGCGCCACGTGCAGGGCCTGGGCATCACCACCGTGAGCGGCGACATCGTGATCGACCGCAGCGCCTTCGAGACCACGGTCGAGAACGACCCGGCCGCCTTCGACGGCGAGCCGCTGCGCCCCTACAACGCCTCGCCCGACGCGCTGCTGGTGAACTTCAAGTCGATCAACATGACCTTCGCGCCCGACCGCGCCGGCCAGTACGCGCGCGTGAGCTACGAGCCCCCGCTGGCCAGCGTGGCGATGCCGCCCACGGTGCCGCTGGCGCCCGGCGAATGCGGCGACTGGCGCGGCGCGCTCAAGCCCGACTTCAGCGACGTGAACCGCATCCGCTTCAACGGCGGCTTTCCCACCGGCTGCGGCGAGAAGAGCTGGGCCGTGGCCTACGCCGACCCGCGCACCTACAGCCTGCGCGCCATCGGCGGCATGTGGGCCGAGATGGGCGGGCGCGTGGGCGGCCAGATGCGCGAGGGCCGCGTGCCCGCGGGCCTGAAGCCGGCCTTCGACTTCGAATCGCCGCCGCTGGCCGAGGTGGTGCGCGACATCAACAAGTACAGCAACAACGTGATGGCGCAGCAGGTGTTCCTCACGCTGGGCCTCACGCAGAAGCAGCGCGGCACCTTCGAGGCCTCGCGCAGCGCGCTGGGCCAGTGGTGGCGCGAGCGCATCGGCACCGGCGAGGCGTCGCCGGTGTTCGAGAACGGCTCGGGCCTGTCGCGCGACGAGCGCATCAGCGCCGCCGCGCTTGGCAAGATGCTGCAGGTGGCGTGGCGCTCGCCCGTGATGCCCGAACTGGTGGCCTCGCTGCCCGCGATGGGCGTGGACGGCACGCTGAAGCGGCGCACGCTGCGCTCGGGCGGCGCGGCGCACCTGAAGACCGGCACGCTGCGCGACGCCTCGGGCGTGGCCGGCTACGTGCACGGCGCAAGCGGCCGGCGCTACGTGCTGGTGGCCATCGCCAACGGCGAGAACGCCGGCGCCGCGCGCGCCGCCTTCGACGCGCTGATCGACTGGACCGCGCAGGACCAGTGAATCGGACGGGGCCCGAGCCGCCCCGCTACTGAATAGGTTCTGCTCGCAAACGCTGCTTGCGCGCGGCCATGGCGCTGCCCAGAATCGGACGCTCGTTCGTTTTCGATACCTATCCAGGAGACGCGTCTTGACCTTGCAGCACCCACGGCATTCACAGCCCTCGTCCTTCCCGGTCCGCCGGGTCACCGCCGCGGCGACGCTCGCCGGCGCCACGTTGCTGCTCGCCGCCTGCGGCGGGGGCGGCGGTGGGGGCGGCATCGGCATCGGCTTTCCGCCACCGGGCGGCGGCAGCGACACCGGGCGCGGCTCGGTCGTCACCAGCCCGCCCGAGCAGGGCACCAAGCTCACGGCCGACCAGTTCAGGGCCAGCCTGCAGGCCTCCGACCAGGGCAAGGCGCTGCTGCAGGTCACCGGCGCGCCCAAGTGCGGCGTCGACATGCGTTATCTCGAGTACCGCACCGTCGGCGGCAAGAACGAAGCCACCAACGCCACCGCCGCGATCATGGTGCCCTCGGGTTCCGACGTGGCCTGCAGCGGCGCGCGCCCCGTGGTGCTGTACGCGCACGGCACCACGCCGGCGCGCAACTACAACCTCGCCAAGTGGACCGACACCACCCAGCCGGCCGCCGGCGAGGGCCTGATGGTGGCCGCCATGTTCGCGGCGCAGGGCTACATCGTGGTGGCGCCCAACTACGCGGGCTACGACAAGTCGACGCTGCCCTACCACCCCTACCTCAACGGCGAGCAGCAGGGCAAGGACATGGTCGATGCGCTCACCGCGGCGCGCAAGACCTTCTCGGACATCGGCGCGAACGACGCCGGCTCGCTGTTCATCACCGGCTATTCGCAGGGCGGCTACGTGGCGATGGCCGCGCACCGCGAGATGCAGGCCACCGGCAAGACCGTGACGGCCTCGGCCCCGCTGGCCGCGCCCTCGGCCATCAGCCTCTTGACCGACTACACCTACCTGGGCTGGCCGGCGCTGGGCGCCACGCTGTTCGTGCCGCTGCTGTCGACCAGCTGGCAGCAGCAGTTCGGCAACGTCTACACCAGCACCAGCGACGTCTACGAGGCGCAGTACGCCACCGGCATCGACACCCTGCTGCCCACCCTCACGCCGGGCACGCTGTTCTCCAGCGGCAAGCTGCCGCAGCTGGCGCTGTTCCCGGCCGACGGCAAGCCGGGCCCGGTGAGCCCCGAGCTGGCGATCTTCTACGGCGCCAACAACCTCATCAAGCAGAGCTTCCTCACGCAGGCGGCCACCGACATCCAGTCGGCCCCCTGCCCCGGCAACGCGCTGCCGGCCACGGCCGCGTCGCTCGGCTCGGCCTCGCCGCTGGACTGCAAGCCCGCCACGGGCTTCCGCAAGGCGGCGATCGCCAACGACCTGCGCAACTGGGTGCCGACCAAGCCGATGCTGCTGTGCAGCGGCGCGAACGACCCGACCGTGAACTTCCTGAGCACGCGCGCCACGGCCGGCTACTTCCGTGCCAAGGGCATGCCGGCCGCCGCGCTCGCGGTGGTCGACCTGGAAGACCGCGGCACCACCGACAGCTATTCGGCGGCACGCGCCGGCTTCGCGCAGGCCAAGGACCTGCTGGCACAGAGCACGCCGGGCAGCGCCACCGACAAGGCGCGCGCCGTGACCGCGGCCTACCACGGCACGCTGGCGCCACCGTTCTGCCTGGCGGCAGCGCGCGGGTTCTTCCAGGGGGTGCTGGCGGCCGGGGGCTGAGCCCCGCAGCAGCCGACCAGATGTGGATCAGGCCGCTGCAGCGCGCTGCAAGCGGTCTTTCACGCCTTCCCACTCGGGCGTGTCGGGCGGCGTCTCGACCCAGATCAGCTTCACGCCCTGCGCGTCGAACTCGCGCAGCACCGCGAACAGCTGCTGCGCGGTGGCTGCTGCGTCGTCGGGCATGCGCCGCAGCAGCACGCGCTGCGAGCGGCTGCGCACGTTGCTGCGCGTCCACACGGCGATGTGCGCGGCGTTGGCGCCGAGCACGTCGAGGCCGGTCTGGATGGCCTTGGGGTCCATCAGCCGCACCTTGGCGTCGGGCGCGTAGTGCGCCTCCAGCGTGCCCGAGGCGCGCGGGTCGGGCGTGTCGAGCACCTCGCGGTCGCGCAGCGGCTCGCCGACGGCGGCCTCGATCTGGTCGCGCGTGATGAGGCCCGGGCGCAGCAGCACGGGCGCGCCGCGGCTGCAGTCGACGATGGTCGATTCGATGCCCACTTCGCAGGCGCCACCGTCGACGACGAGCAGCGCGTCGCCGAACTCGTCGTGCACGTGCTGCGCCGTGGTCGGGCTGACGCGGCCGAAGCGGTTGGCGCTGGGCCCCGCCAGGCCGGGCACGCCCTGCTCGGCACAGGCTTCGAGCAGCGCCTGCGCCACCGGGTGCGCGGGGCAGCGCAGGCCGATGGTGTCCTGCCCGCCGGCCGCCGCCGTGCCCACGCCGGGCTGGCGCGTGACGATCAGCGTGAGCGGGCCGGGCCAGAAGGCCTGCACGAGCTTCTGCGCAAAAGGCGGCAGCGGCTGGGCGAAGCGCGACAGCGCCTGCGCGCCCTTGGCGCCCGCCGCCACGTGGACGATCAGCGGATGGTCGGCCGGCCGGCCCTTGGCCGCGAAGATGCCGGCGACGGCGGTGTCGCTGCTGGCGTCGGCGCCCAGGCCGTAGACGGTCTCGGTCGGGAAGGCGACCAGCCCGCCGGCGCGCAGCACGCGCGCGGCCTCGGCGATGGCGTCGGGAGCGTGGCCGTCGAGGATCATGCGAGCGCCGGCAGGCCCAGCAGCAGCGCGGCCTGCGAGGCATTGGCGCGCACGCTCTCGAGCGTGGCGCCGGTGAGGGTCAGGTGGCCCATCTTGCGGCCGCGGCGCGGCGCCAGCTTGCCGTACAGGTGCAGGTGGGTACCGGGCAGGGCGAGCACCTCGCTCCAGCGCGGTGCGACAGGCTTGGCGCCGTCGCCTTCGCCGCCCGGGAACCACAGGTCGCCCAGCAGGTTGAGCATGACGGCGGGGCTGTGCTGGCGCGGCGCGGTCAGCGGCAGGCCGGCGAGGGTGCGCACCTGCAGCTCGAACTGCGACACATCGCAGGCTTCCATCGTGTAGTGGCCGCTGTTGTGCGGGCGCGGTGCCATTTCATTCACCACCAGCGAGCCGTCGGCCAGCGCGAAGAACTCGACGCACAGCACGCCCACGTAATCGAGGCCGCTGGCGATGCTCTTGGCGGAATTGACCGCGCCCTGCGCCACGGTCTTGGGCATGTTCTGCGGGTGCACCTCGGTCACGGCGAGGATGCCGTCGCGGTGCAGGTTGCGCTGCGGCGGGAAGTGCACGATCTGGCCGTCGCGGCCGCGCGCCAGGATCACCGAGCACTCGAACTCGAGCGGCAGCATCTTCTCGAGCACGCAGGGCACGCAGCCGGCGGCCTGCCAGGCCTCGACCAGCTCGGCGCGCGTCTTCACGCGCTGCTGGCCCTTGCCGTCGTAGCCCAGGCGGGCGGTCTTGAGGATGCCGGGCAGCAGCTGGTCATCGACGGCGGCCAGTTGCTCCGCCGTCTCGATGACGGCATAGGGTGCGCAGGGCACGCCGCAGCGCGTGAAGTGCGCCTTCTCGGCGATGCGGTCCTGCGCGATGGCGATGGCCGAGGCGGCGGGCGACACCGGCCGCGCCACCGCCAGGTGCTCCAGCGAGGGCGCGGGCACGTTCTCGAACTCGGTCGTCACCGCGTCGGCCAGGCCGGCCAGGCGGGCCAGGCCGTCGACGTCGGCGTAGTCGGTGTGGATGTGGTGGTGGCTCACGCGGCCGGCGGGGCTGTCGGCGTCGGGGTCGAGCACCGCGGTGAAGTAGCCCATGCGCTGGGCCGCGTGGGCGAACATGCGCCCGAGCTGGCCGCCGCCGAGCACGCCGAGCGTGGCGCCCGGGAGGATGGGCAAATCGCCGGCATGGCCCGAATGGCCGGTGCTCACAGCGCACCCCCGCCTTGCGGCGAGAAGGGCGACACCGCCGCGCCGGCTTCGGGCGGCGGCAGCACCATGGCCTCGGCAGCGGCGGTCTGGGCCGTGCGGAAGGCGTCGAGCTTGGCGCGCAGCGCCGGGTTGTTCACCGCCAGCATGGCCACGGCGAACAGCGCCGCGTTGGCCGCGCCGGCGGTGCCGATGGCAAAGGTGGCCACGGGCACGCCCTTGGGCATCTGCACGATGCTGTAGAGGGAATCGACGCCCTGCAGGTGGCGGCTGGCCACCGGCACGCCGAGCACCGGCACCGTGGTTTTGGAGGCCAGCATGCCCGGCAGGTGGGCCGCGCCGCCCGCCCCGGCGATGATCGCCGTGAGCCCGCGCCCGGCGGCGCTATCGGCGTACGCGAACAGCGCATCGGGCATCCGGTGGGCCGAGACCACCTTCGCTTCGTGGCTGATTCCGAATTGCTGGAGAATCTCGACCGCGTGGCGCATCGTCTCCCAATCGGAGTTCGAGCCCATCACTACACCGACCTGAATGGTTTCGTTCATGGTTTCAATTTTACGTTTCACCCCCAGCTGTTCCCGATGATCGACATCACTCTCGAAAATTTCCAGGCCGAGCTGATCGAAGGCTCGGTCGCCACGCCGGTGCTGCTGGACATCTGGGCCGAATGGTGCGGCCCCTGCAAACAGCTCGGCCCGGTGCTCGAAAAGCTCGAAACCGAGTACGCCGGCCGCTTCACGCTGGCCAAGCTGGACGCCGACAAGGTGCCGCAGATTTCCTCGCAGCTGTCCGAGATGTTCGGCGTGCGCAGCATCCCGTTCTGCGTGATGTTCAAGGACGGCCAGCCGGTGGACGGCTTCGTGGGCGCCATTCCGGCCGAGAAGATCCGCGAATTCCTCGACAAGCACGTGCCGGGCGCGGACGAGGCCGAAGCGGCTTCGGAAGGCGCCGCCGCGCAGGAAGCGCTGGCCGAGGGCGACACCCTGGGCGCGCTCGAGAAGCTGCAGAACGCCGTGGCCACCGACCCGGCCAACGACGACGCGCGCTTCGACTACATCAAGCTGCTGCTGCAGGAAGGCCGCACCGACGACGCCAAGGTCGCCTTTGCGCCGGTGATCGCCAAGACCACGCTGGTGCGCCGCTTCGATTCGCTGCAGCGCTGGATGGACGCCATCGATTTCGCCGCACCCGTCACCGGCTCGGCGCCGACGCTGGGCGACTTCGACGACAAGATCGCGGCCAACAAGCGCGACTTCGACGCCCGCTTCAACCGCGCCCGCCTGCTGATGGCCGCCCAGCGCTGGACCGACGCGATGGACGAGCTGCTCGACATCCTCATGCGCGACAAGACCTGGAGCGAAGACCTCGCGCGCAAGACCTACATCGCGATCCTCGACGTGATCGAGCCACCGAAGGTGAAGGTCGCCGACGGGCAGATTCCGCCGGACGATCCGGTGGTGGCCACGTACCGCCGCCGCCTGAGCAGCGTGGTGTTGAGCTGAACGGCTGAACGACGCATTGCGCCTTTCAGTGCGCAATTGGACAAGAAAGCGACCTGTGGGTCGCTTTTTTATTGCCGCCACCGCCCCATATAGATAGCATTGCTACTCAATTTCCGATAAAAGCGCATTGCAATGCTCCAACTGACCGAAGAACTCGAAAAAGCCCGCAAGGCCGGCGGCCTGAGCCAGGAGGCGCTGGCCACGCGCGCCGGGCTGTCGCGCATGACGGTGCAGCGCATCGAAAGCGGGCAGATTGATCCGCGCCTGTCGACGCTGCTCGAAATGGCGCGCGTGCTGGGGCTCGAGCTGATGCCCGTGCCCGCCAGCCTGCGCCCGCAGCTCGAAGACTTCGTGCGCTCGGGCGGGCGCCTGCTCGGCCAGCCGGCGGGCGTGGGCGCGCCGCCGTCCATCGCCCAGAGCTTGGCCGACGAGAACCGGTGAGGCGGTGAGCACGCGCGCCGCCTTCAACACGGGCATCCGCTACCTGCGGATGCACCTGCACCTGCCCGGTGGCGGGCGGCGCGCCGTCGGTTACCTCTCGCAGTACGGCGACATCCTGCGCGTGTCGTTCGACGAGGCCTACATCGCCGATGCGGGCCGCCCCACGCTGTCCCTCGCGTACCGCGGTGCCGACGAGGCCGCGACCCGCGCCATCCTGGCTTCGGCGCGCGACGCCCGCGTCTCGCGCAGCGATGGCCGCTGGCCCAGCTACTTTCAGAACCTGCTGCCCGAGGGCCACAACCGCGAGCGCCTGGCGCAGCAGCGCGGCTGCGCGGCCGACGACGAGTTCGAGCTGCTGGCCGCCGCCGGCCACGACCTGATGGGCGCGCTCGAGGTCGAGCCCGTGCCCACGTCCGAGGGCATTCCCGACACCGTGCGCCACTGGCACACGGCGCTGGGGCTCGACGTGCTCGAACCCGGCTTCGTCGAGATGCCGGTGGAAGACGCCGCCGCCATCCCCGGCGTGGTGACCAAGTTCTCGGCGGTGCAGGACGGACGCCGCTACGTGGTCAAGCGCCACGGCGCGGCGGGCTCGTTCATCCTCAAGCTGCCGAGCACGCGCCACCCCGACCTGGTCGCCAACGAATACACCGGCTACCGCCTGTGCGGCGCGCTCGGCCTCGACTGCGCGCAGGCCCACGTGATCGACCGTGCCGACGCCGACCTGCCCGAGCAGGTGCCCTTCGCGCAGATCCTGGCGGTGCGCCGCTTCGACCGCACGCCCGAGGGCGGGCGCATCCACATGGAAGAGTTCGCGCAGGTGCTGCAGTACGAGCCGCGCCAGAAGTACGGCCGCGGGCTGGCCACTGACTGGCCCGCCATGCTGCGCGTGCTCGACCGCCTGTCGCCCAACCCGGTGGCCGACGTGCGCGAGTGCGTGCGCCGCCTGGTCGCCTTCATCCTGCTGGGCAACAGCGACGCGCACCTGAAGAACTGGGCGCTGCGCTACCCCGACGGCGTGGCGCCGGTGCTCGCGCCGCTGTACGACCCGGTCTGCGTGGCCGCCTTCTTCGAGGACGTGCCGGCGCGCGACTACGGCGTCAACCGCGCCATCGACGCCACGCTGCGCGCCTTCGACGGGGCGGCGCTGGAGGCGTTGCTGCGTGCGGCCGGGCTGCTGCGGCCGGCGCGCTTGATGGCCATCGCGCGCGACACGGTGCGCCAGGCCCAGGCCGAGTGGCCCGCGCTGCTGGCGCAGGACGGCACGCCGGCCAGCGTGCGCCGCTGCGTCGAGGCGCGCCTCGCGGGCGGCGTGGCCCTCGCCAGCCTCGCGGCCTGAAGAAGCCCGGATGCGCCATCGGGCCTGTCTTCGCACCGGCCACGGCGTCGCATACGATGGCGCCGGTTTTAACTTGTTGCAGATTGAAAAGGAAAATTGGCCATGCGTTCCTTCGCCCGCCGTACCGCGCTCCCCGCCATTGCCTCGGCCGCGCTGCTGCTGACCGCCCTGACCGGTTGCGGCAGCGGCATCAGCCTCGACGAGCCGATCGAAGGGCCGGTGTGGCGCCTGGTGCAGCTGGGCGACGAGCCCATCGCGCCGGGCGGCGATGCGCAGCTGCAGTTCGATCGCAACAGCGGACGGGTCAGTGGTTCAGGCGGCTGCAACCGCGTCACGGGATCGTTCACGCGCGCGGGCGTGTCGCTCAAGCTCGGCCAGATGGCCGCGACGCGCATGGCCTGCGCCGACCCGGTGCGCGGCGCCAACGAGGCGCAGTTCCTGTCGGCGCTGCAGAACACGGCCAGCTACCGGCTGGCGCCGGGGCGGCTCGCGCTGCTCGATGCGAGCGGTCGCACCGTGGCGCTGCTCAGCAACGGCACGACACGCTGAGGAAGAAAAACCAGATCAGCCGTGGGTGAGGCGGTCCAGCGCCTCACGGTACTTGGCGGCCGTCTTCTCGATGACTTCGGCCGGCAGGCGCGGCGCCGGGGGCGTCTTGTCCCAGGGCTTGCCGTTGATCTTGGTGGCCTCGAGCCAGTCGCGCACGAACTGCTTGTCGTAGCTCGGCGGGTTGGTGCCGGCGGCCAGCGCGGCCTCGTAGCCCTCGACCGGCCAGTAGCGCGAGCTATCGGGCGTGAGCACTTCGTCCATCAGCACCAGCGTGTCGTTCTCGTCCAGGCCGAACTCGAACTTGGTGTCGGCAATGATCATCCCCTTGGCGAGCGCGATCTGGGCCGCCGCCTCGTAGATGGCGATGCTGACCTCGCGGATCTGCTGGGCCAGCTTGGGGCCGACGACCTCGACCACGCGCTCGTAGCTGATGTTCTCGTCGTGCTCGCCGGCCGCGGCCTTGGCGGCGGGCGTGAAGATCGGGCGCGGCAGCTTGCTCGCGTTGGTCAGGCCCTCGGGCAGCGGCACGCCGCAGACGGCGCGGTTGTCCTGGTATTCCTTCCAGCCGCTGCCGGCCAGGTAGCCGCGCACCACGGCCTCGACCGGGATCGGACGCAGGCGCTTGACCAGCATCGAGCGGCCCGTGACCTGCGCCACCTCGTCGGGCTGCACCACGCTCTCGGGCGCCTCGCCCGTCAGGTGGTTGGGGCACAGCGCGCCCAGGCGGTCGAACCACCACAGCGCCATCTTGGTGAGGATCTCGCCCTTGCCCGGGATGGGCTCGCCCATGATCACGTCGAAGGCGCTGAGCCGGTCGCTCGCGACCATCAGGATGCGGTCTTCGCCGACGGCGTAGTTGTCGCGCACCTTGCCGCGCGCAAGCAGGGGCAGGCTCTGGATGGAAGAGGTGTGAACGGTGGTCATGGACGGATGCTCGGCTGGGAAACGGTGACGGGAAAAGCGGATTGTGCGCGCAGAAAAAAGCCACCGCGAGCGGTGGCCTGCGGCGCGCAGTCTGTCTTCGTTAGATGACTTGCTGCGCCAGGTCGCCCTTGGCGTACTTGGCGGCAACGACCTGCAGCGTGTCGCCCTTGATCTTGGCGCCCTGGCCTTCGCAGCCGAACTCGATGTAGCGCTGCTTGCAGATCTGCTTGGCGGCTTCGCGTGCGGGCTTGAGCCATTCGCGGGCGTCGAACTTCTCGGGGTTCTCGGCCAGGAACTTGCGCACGGCACCGGTCATCGCCAGGCGGATGTCGGTGTCGATGTTGATCTTGCGCACGCCGTACTTGATGGCTTCCTGGATTTCCTCGACGGGCACGCCGTAGGTTTCCTTCATGTTGCCGCCGTATTTGCGGATGATTTCCAGCAGGTCCTGCGGCACCGACGACGAGCCGTGCATCACCAGGTGGGTGTTGGGCAGGCGGGCGTGGATTTCCTTCACGCGCTGGATCGACAGGATGTCGCCCGTGGGCTTGCGCGTGAACTTGTAGGCGCCGTGGCTGGTGCCGATGGCGATGGCCAGTGCGTCCAGCTGCGTGGCCTTCACGAACTGGGCGGCTTCTTCGGGGTCGGTGAGCAGCGAAGCGTGGTCGAGCACGCCTTCGGCGCCGATGCCGTCTTCTTCACCGGCCATGCCGGTTTCGAGCGAGCCCAGGCAGCCCAGCTCGCCTTCGACCGTGACGCCGACCTTGTGGGCCAGTTCGACCACCTTGCGGGTCACGTCGACGTTGTAGTCGAACGAGGCGGGCGTCTTGCCGTCTTCGTGCAGCGAGCCGTCCATCATCACGGACGAGAAGCCCAGGTCGATGGCGCCCTGGCAGATGGCCGGGCTCTGGCCGTGGTCCTGGTGCATCACCAGCGGGATGTTCGGGTACTGCTCGATGGCGGCCTGGATCAGGTGCTTGATGAAGGCTTCACCCGCGTATTTGCGGGCGCCGGCGCTGGCCTGCAGGATGACGGGCGCGCCGGTTTCCTTGGCGGCCTCCATGACGGCCTGGACCTGTTCGAGGTTGTTGACGTTGAAGGCCGGAATGCCGTAGCCGTTGGCGGCGGCGTGGTCCAGCAGTTCGCGCATCGAGACGAGTGCCATGGGAAATACCTCGTGGGAATAGAAAAAGACGGGGAAAAGAGAAGGCGGAAAGTCGGGAGAAAACTACCCCGATTCTACCGAGCCCCCTTGTGGGACAGGGCCGACGCCACCCCGGGCGCCACGGGTACTGGCGCGCAGCTCTTTTTCAACTTTTTCAGATCGGCAACTGCGTGGTCGACAGCACCTGCTTGAGCACCACGAAGGTCCGGATCTGCCGCACGCCCGGCAGGTACAGCAGCTGCTCGGCATGCAGGCGGTTGAAGCTGTCGTTGTCGCGGGTGCGCACGAGCATGAAGTAGTCGAATTCGCCCGTGACGACGTGGCATTCGAGGCAGCCCGACACTTTCTGCGCTGCCTTCTCGAAATCGGCAAAGGAGTCGGGCGTGGAGCGGTCGAGCACCACGCCGATCATCACGAGCATGCCGACCTCGAGCGCGTCGGGGTCCAGCAGGGCGACCACGCCCTTGATGAAGCCCGCGGCCCGGAGCCGCTCGACCCGCCGCAGGCAGGCCGGCGCGCTGAGGTTCACCTTGGCGGCCAGCGCCACGTTCGACACCGAGGCGTCGCGCTGCAGGGCGCGCAGGATCGCGCGGTCGGTGCGATCAAGCTCCGTCGGGGCGCGCAACTTTGTTGTGCTCATGGCTTCCTTTCCGGATGAAAAGCCTTCTGTATGGCCATCCTGCCTTCTTTTGAACGACGAAGCCAGCCAACTTTGCAAGCACATTGCAAAGCCTTCTTCCTACGATCGACAGCTTCAACCCCTCACCGCTTTTGGAGCTGCGTCGATGAACCTGAAGAAATTCCCCCGCCACGCCCTGACCTTCGGCCCCACGCCGATCCAGCCGCTGAAGCGCCTGAGCGCCCACCTCGGCGGCAAGGTCGACCTCTACGCCAAGCGCGAGGACTGCAACAGCGGCCTGGCCTTCGGCGGCAACAAGACGCGCAAGCTGGAGTACCTGATTCCCGAGGCGCTCGAAGGCGGCTACGACACGCTGGTGTCGATCGGCGGCATCCAGTCGAACCAGACGCGCCAGGTGGCGGCCGTGGCCGCGCACCTGGGCCTGAAGTGCGTGCTGGTGCAGGAGAACTGGGTCAACTACTCCGACGCGGTGTACGACCGGGTCGGCAACATCGAGATGTCGCGCATCCTCGGCGCCGACGTGCGGCTGGACGCGGCGGGCTTCGACATCGGCATCCGCCAGAGCTGGGAACAGGCCATGGCCGACGTGCGCGCGGCCGGCGGCAAACCCTTCCCGATCCCGGCGGGCTGCTCCGAGCACCCGCGCGGCGGCCTGGGCTTCGTGGGCTTTGCCGAGGAAGTGCGCCAGCAGGAGGCCGAGCTGGGCTTCAAGTTCGACTACATCGTGGTCTGCTCCGTCACGGGCAGCACGCAGGCCGGCATGGTGGTGGGCTTCGCGGCCGACGGCCGCGCCGACCGCGTGATCGGCATCGACGCCTCGGCCAAGCCGCAGCAGACCTACGAGCAGATCCTGCGCATCGCCAAAAACACGGCCGAGCTGGTCGAGCTGGGCCGCGACATCACCGAGAAGGACGTGGTGCTCGACCGCCGCTTCGGCGGGCCCGAGTACGGGCTGCCGAACGAAGGCACGCTGGAGGCCATCCGCCTGAGCGCGCGCTTCGAGGGCATGCTGACCGACCCGGTGTACGAGGGCAAGTCGATGCACGGGATGATCGAGAAGGTGCGGCTGGGCGAATTCCCGGCCGGCGCGAAGGTGCTCTACGCGCACCTGGGCGGGGTGCCGGCGCTGAACGCCTACAGCTTCCTGTTCCGCAACGGTTGAACAGGACGACGCCATGAAAAAGGCCGGCATGTGCCGGCCTTTGTCTTGTGGCGAACGAACTGGGTCAGCTCGCGCGGCAAATCTTGAGCATGTTGGTGCCGCCGGGCGCGCCCATCGGCTCGCCGCAAGTGATGGCGTACACGTCGCCGCTTTGCACGATGCCGCGCTTCTTCAGGTGGCTCTCGGCCTGGCGCAGCGCGGTGTCGCGGTCGCTTTCCGAATCCATGAGCAGCGGGCGCACGTTGCGGTACAGCGCCAGCTTGCGCTGCGTGGCCAGGCGCGAGGTCAGGGCGTACATGGGAATGTGCGCGCGGTGGCGGCTCATCCACAGGATGGTGGAGCCCGACTCGGTCAGCGCCACGATGGCCTTGGCGCCCAGGTGGTGCGCCGTGAACAGCGCACCCATGGCGATCGACTGGTCGATGCGGCTGTAGGTCTTGCCGCTGAAGTCGGCGTCGAGCGTCTTGTCTTCGGCGGCCTCGGCGGCTTCGCAGATGCGGCTCATTTCCTGCACGGTCTCGAGCGGGTAGCGGCCCGAGGCGGTTTCGGCGGAGAGCATCACGGCGTCGGTGCCGTCGAGCACGGCGTTGGCCACGTCGCTCACCTCGGCACGGGTGGGCACGGGGTTGGTGATCATCGACTCCATCATCTGGGTCGCGGTGATGACCACCTTGTCCATGTCGCGCGCCATGCGGATCATCTTTTTCTGCAGCGCCGGCACGGCGGCGTTGCCCACTTCCACGGCGAGGTCGCCGCGGGCGACCATGATGCCGTCGCTGGCGCGCAGGATTTCTTCCAGCTTCGGAATGGCCTCGGCGCGCTCGATCTTGGCGATCATGCCGGGCTTGTGGCCGTACTCGGCGGCCGCCACGTTGCACAGCTGGCGCGCCATTTCCATGTCGGTGGCGTTCTTGGGGAAGCTCACGGCCACGTAGTCGGCCTGGAAGCTCATCGCGGTCTTGATGTCTTCCATGTCCTTGGCGGTCAGCGCGGGTGCCGTGAGGCCGCCGCCCTGCTTGTTGATGCCCTTGTTGTTCGACAGCTCGCCGCCGAGCTTGACGGTGGTGTGCACCGCTTCGCCCTTGACGCCGTCGACCGTGAGCACGATCAGGCCGTCGTTCAGCAGCAGCTTGTCGCCGGGCTTCACGTCGCGCGGCAGGTCCTTGTAGTCGAGGCCGACGGCATCGACATCGCCCAGCTCGGTGCGCGAGGCGTCGAGCACGAACTTGGCGCCGGGTTCGAGCCAGATCTTGCCCTGCGCGAACTTGCCGACGCGGATCTTGGGACCCTGCAGGTCGGCCATGATGGCCACCTCGCGGCCGGCCTTGCGGGCGGCTTCGCGCACCATGGTGGCGCGGTCGATGTGGTCCTGCGCCGTACCGTGGCTGAAGTTCAGCCGCACCACGCTGACCTTGGCCAGGATCATCTGTTCCAGCAATTCCGGCGTGCTGGAGGCGGGGCCGAGGGTGGCGACGATCTTGGTGGCGTGGCGGGGGATGCGGTCCGAGCTCATGAAGGGGGTCTCCGTTTTGTATTCGCTACTGTATACACTTTGTGTGTCGAACGGAAGTCAGTCGCCACGGGGGATTTCCCTCCCGTGGCCGGACCGCCGCCGGAATCAGCCGGCCGCGCGCTTGGCCAGGATCTCGAAGGCCGGCAGGGTCTTGCCCTCCAGCACCTCGAGGAAGGCACCGCCGCCGGTCGAGATGTAACCGACCTGCTTTTCGATGCCGTACTTGGCGATGGCCGCAAGGGTGTCGCCGCCGCCAGCGATCGAGAAGGCGCTGCTTTCGGCAATGGCTTGCGCGATGGCCTTGGTGCCGCCCGCGAAGGCGTCGAACTCGAACACGCCCACGGGGCCGTTCCAGACGATGGTGCCGGCTTCGCGCAGCTGCGCGGCCAGGATGGCGGCCGTCTTCGGGCCGATGTCCAGGATCAGGTCGTCCTCGGCCACGTCGGTGGCGGCCTTGACGGTGGCGGGTGCGTCGGCCGCGAAGGTCTTGGCCGTGACCACGTCCACCGGGATCGGCACGTCGGCGCCGCGCGCGCGCATGGCGTCGATGACGGCTTTGGCCTGGTCGAGCAGGTCGGGCTCGGCCAGCGACTTGCCGATCGACAGGCCCGCGGCCAGCATGAAGGTGTTGGCGATGCCGCCGCCGACGATCAGCTGGTCGACGTTGGCCGACAGGCTCTTGAGGATGGTGAGCTTGGTGCTGACCTTCGAGCCCGCCACGATGGCGACCAGCGGGCGCTTGGGCTGGGCCAGCGCCTTGCTGATGGCGTCCATTTCGGCCGCCAGCAGCGGGCCGGCCGCGGCCACCTTGGCGAACTGGGCGATGCCGTAGGTGGTGGCTTCGGCGCGGTGGGCGGTGCCGAAGGCGTCGTTCACGTAGATGTCGGTGAGCGCGGCCAGCTTGCGGGCCAGCGCTTCGTCGTTCTTCTTCTCGCCCTTGTTGACGCGGCAGTTCTCGAGCAGCACGACCTGGCCGGGCTTGACGTCGACGCCGTCGACCCAGTTGGCCACCAGCGGAACTTCACGGCCGAGCAGCTCGCCCAGGCGCTGGGCGACGGGGGCCAGCGAGTCTTCGGGCTTGAACTCGCCTTCGGTCGGGCGGCCCAGGTGCGAGGTGACCATCACGGCCGCGCCGGCGTCGAGCGCCAGCTGGATGCAGGGCACCGAGGCGCGGATGCGCGTGTCTTCGGTGATGCGGCCGGCGTCGTCTTGCGGCACGTTGAGGTCGGCACGGATGAAGACGCGCTGGCCGGCGGCCTTGCCTTGCGCACAGAGGTCGGTGAATCGAATGACGTTCATGGGTCTGAGGATGGTGAAAGACGGGACTGCCCGCATTGTAGTTTTCACCCTCTCGCGCCCCTGCGCGTCTCTTGCGGGGCGCCGATGCTTTTTCAGGCCTTGGGCTGCGCGGTCGCGAACTGCTCCAGGATGCCGACGAAGCTCGCCGCCGCGGGCGACAGCGAGCGCCGCGCCGCGCTGTACACGCAGACCTCGCGGTGGAAGTCGGGCGACTCGAGCCGCACCATCTGCAGCCCGTGCGCGCGCACCAGCGACGCCGAGTAGGTCGGGCACACGGTCAGCCCCAGCCCCGAGGCCACCATGCCCAGCGCGGTGGTCATGTACGACACCTCCTGCGTGCCCGGCCGCATCAGGAAGGCGCGCTCCTCGGGCCCCAGCTCGGGCAGCACGCGCTGGCGGAAGTCGCGCGTGGGCGCGATGAAGGTGTAGGGCCCCAGCTCGTGCCAGCGCACCTTGCGGCGCTTGGCAAAGGCGTGGCCGGGCGGGCAGATCAGCCAGTGGCGGTCGCGAAACAGCGTGCGGCGCTCGATGGCGGCGGCGTCCACCGCCACGTCCTGGCCCACGGCCAGCTCGACGTCGCCGGCCGCCACGCCCAGCAGCAGGTGCTCGGGCAGCGTGTCGGCCAGGCGCACGTCCACGTCGGGGTACGCCTCGCGGTAGGCGGCGATCACGCGCGGCATCAGCGTGCAGGCCATGAGCTGCGGCGCTGCGAGCCGCAACAGCCCTTTCTTCTTGTCACGCAAATCGGTCACGCCCGCGACCGCGCTCGTGAGGTCGCCGAGCAGCCGGTGCACTGACGGCAGGAACTCGCGCCCCGCCTCCGACAGCTGCACGCGCCGCGTGTTGCGGTCGAGCAGCTGCACGCCCATCTCGCGCTCGAGCTCGCGCACCAGCACGCTGAGCGCCGACTGCGTGAGGTGCAACTGCCCGGCAGCGGTGGTGAAGCTGCCGGTTTCGGCCACGGCGGCGAAGGCGCGCAACTGGCGCAGGGTGAGGTTCATATATATGGTTATTTCATCAATCGATGAATTAATTTCGATTGCATCATAAGACGCGGCATTGCCCAATCGCGGCCTCAACGGAGACACGACATGCCGACGACCGCCACCCCCACGGCGCCCCCACCCATTCGCGGGCTGCACCACTTCGCCTGGCGCTGCCGCGACAGCGAGGAAACCCGCCACTTCTACGAAGACCTGCTGGGCCTGCCGCTGGCCCACGTCATCAAGAACGACCACGTGCCGAGCACGGGCGAGTACTGCCCCTACGTGCACATCTTCTTCCAGATGCGCGACGGCGCGTACATCGCCTTCTTCGACCTGGGCGACGACACCGCCGCGCTGCCCTCGCCCAACACGCCGTCGTGGGTGAACCACATCGCGCTGCGCGTCGACTCGGTGGCCGACCTGCTGGCCGCCAAGGCGCGGCTCGAAGGCGCGGGCATCGAGGTGCTGGGCGTGACCGACCACCACATCATCGAGTCGATCTACTTCTTCGACCCGAACGGCATCCGCGTGGAACTCACCACGCCGACCGTGCCGCAGGCCGAGATGGACGCGCACGCGCGCCACGCCCATGCCGACCTCGACGCGTGGACCGCGCGCAAGGCGGCGCTTCGCGCAGCGAAAGGTGCGTCGCATGTCTGAGCTGCAACTCGCCGTCATCGACGTGAAGCCCGGCGCGGCCATGGACAGCCAGTCGGGCCTGCAGCTGCTGCGCCCGCGCATCTACGGCGCCTTCCGCGCGCCGCCGGGGCCGAAAAAGATCGCGGCCATCGTGATGCACCCAACCAGCAACTTCATGGGCCACTACCTCATCGGCCCGCTGGCCGAGCGCGGCATCTGCTGCATGGGCCTGAACTCGCGCTTCGTCGGCAACGACACGGTGTTGCTGATGGAGCGCGCCATCCAGGACCTGGGCGCCGGCGTGCAGTACCTGCGCGCGGCCGGCTACGAGAAGGTGTTCCTGGTCGGCAACTCGGGCGGCGCGGCGCTCTCGGCCTTCTACCAGGCGCAGGCCGAGCAGCTCACCGCCACGCACCTGCCCGACGGCGACCCGACGCACCTGCACGCCAGCGACCTGCCGCCGGTAGACGGCCTCGCGCTGTGCGCCGCGCACCTGGGCCGCACGCGGCTCATGCGCGACTGGATCGACCCCTCGGTCACCGACGAGCACGACCCGCTCTCGGTCGACCCCGCGCTCGACATGTACGACCCGCGCCACCGCGTGCCCTACGAGGCCGACTTTCTCGCGCGCTTCAGCGCGGCCCAGAAGGCGCGGATGGACCGCATCGAGCAGTGGTGCCTCGATCGCCTCGCGCTGCTGCGCGGCACACCCGGCGCGCCGCGCGACCAGACCTTCGTCGTCTACCGCACGCACGCCGATCCGCGCTGCGTCGACCTGTCGCTCGATGCCAACGCGCGCCTGCCCGGCAGCGTCTGGGGCGATGCGCGGCAGGTGAACTATTCGGCCAACGCGATGGGCCGCACCACCTCGCTCACCGCCTTCCTCTCGCAGTGGTCGTCGCGCTCGCAGGCCGACGGGCCCACCAACCTCGCGCGCACCACGGTGCCCAAGCTGCTGCTGACCTACACCGGCGACCAGTCGACCTTCCCGAGCACGCGCGACGCGTGGATGGCCGCGGGCGGCGCGCGCATCCGCAACGTCGACATCGTGGGCGGCAACCACTACCTGGCGGGCCAGCCCGAACTGATTCCGCAGGCGGCGGACGCCATCGCCGAGTTCGCGCACGCGCTGTAGAAGAGCCATGGAAAACTTTGCATTCGCACCGGCCTACGAGCTGCCGGTCTGGCCCTTCACACCGCCGCCCGAACTCGGCAGCGCGCAGGTGGTGCGCCACCCGGTCGTGATCGTCGGCGCCGGCCCCTCGGGCCTCACGCTGGCCTGCGACCTCGCGCAACGCGGCGTGCGCGCCGTGCTGCTCGACGAAGACGACACCGTGGGCGTGCGCGGCGCCTCGTCGCGCGGCATCTGCTACGCACAGAAGAGCCTGGAGATCTTCGAGCGCCTGGGCATCTGCGAACGCATCGCGGCCAAGGGCGTCACCTGGTCGTTCGGGCGCACCTTCTCGGGCGACGAAGAGGTCTACAACTTCAACCTGCAGGCCACCAGCGTCTCGACGCAGCCGCCCTTCATCAACCTGCAGCAGTTCTACATCGAGTGGTTCCTGGTCGATCGCATCCTCGAGCTCGGCGTGACCGACCTGCGCTGGAAGAGCCGCGTGACGCGCGTCGAGCCGCTGGCCGACGGCGTGCGCATCGACGTCGAGACGCCCGCCGGCAGCTACACGATCGAGGCCGACCACCTGATCGACGCCACGGGCGCGAACAGCCCGATCCGCACGCAGCTCGGCGTGGCATCGCACGCCTCGCGCAGCACCGACCGCTGGTGCATCTCCGACGTGCGCTTCGAAAAACCGTTGCCGACCGAGCGCTGGACCTGGGTCGACGCGCCCTTCAACGAAGGCCGCGGCGTGTGGCAGCACCTGATGGCCGACGGCGTGTGGCGCATCGACTACCAGATGCCCGAGGACTGCGATCCCGCCGAGATCAGTCGCCCCGAGGTGGCCGGTGCGCGATTGCGCGAACAGCTCGGGCCCGACGTGGCGTTCGAGTTCGTGTGGATCGGCCCGTACGGCTACCGCGACCACCTGCTGGAGCGCTTCCGCCACGGCCGCGTGTGCTTCATCGGTGACGCCGCGCACGTGGTGAGCCCCTTCGGCGCGCGCGGTGGCAACACCGGCATCCAGGACGCGGCCAACCTCGGCTGGAAGCTCGCGCTGGTCGTGCAAGGGCAGGCCGGCGAGGCGCTGCTCGACAGCTACGACGCCGAGCGCCGCCCGGCCGCGCAGGAGAACCTGACGGTCACGAGCCGATCGGCGCGCTTCCTCGCGCCGCGCTCGCCGGCCGAGCACACGCTGCGCCGCGCCGTGGTGGCACTGGCCAAGCGCCACACCTTCGCGCGTGCGCTGGTCAACACGGGCCGCATGTCGGTCGCCAACGACTACCCCGTCGCGCCGCTGCTGCCCGAAGGCGGGCGCACGGTGCAGAACCTGCCGCTGCGCTGGGCCGATGGGCGCGAGACCACGCTGATGCAACTGCTGGCCGAGGGCACGCAGTGCCTGGGCCTGTGGTTCGCGCCGACGCGCGCACAGGCGCAGGCCGCGAGCGATGCCACGGCCGCACTGCCACTGCGCCTGCTGGCCGTGGGCGGCGACAGCGGCCTGCCGACCTTGCGGGCCGACGAGACGCTGGCGCGCCACCTCGGCATCGACCCCAGCGTGGGCGGCTTCGTGCTCGTGCGCCCCGATGCCTACCGCGCTGCCGTGCTTGTGCAGGCGGCACCCGACACGGTCACCGCCGCCGTCCGCACGGCGCTCGCACTCACCGCTTCGTCCCCATGATCACCGAGTCCCGCATCCCCGACCCCGACGGCTTCTACGCCGCCCTGCTGGCCGCGCACGAAGGCCGCACCGAGGCGCAGAGCGCCGACCTCAACGCCCGCCTCGTGCTGCTGCTGGCCAACCAGTGCGCCGACCAGGCCGTGCTGCTCGCGTGCATCCGCGCGGCGGCCGAGGCCGGCGACGACATCCCCACGACCACGACAACACCGCCATGACCGCCACCGTCTCTTTCGCTTCCGCCTCCGACACCCGTGAGCAGAAGCCCCGTCTGCAGGAACTCGCCCCGGGCGCCTACGGCTACATCAGCGACTTCGATCCCAACTGCGGCTTCGTCGTCGGCGAAGAGCAGGTGGTGCTGATCGACACCCGCCCCACCCCGCGCATGGCGCGCGACTTTCTCGCGGCGATCCGCAGCGTGACCGACAAGCCGATCCGCACCATCGTGCTCACGCACTACCACGCGGTGCGCGTGATGGGCGCGAGCGCCTTCGACGAGGTGCAGGAGATCGTCGCCAGCAACGGCACGCTCGACTGGATCCGCACGCGCGGCCAGGCCGACTTCGAATCGGAAGTCGGCCGCTTTCCTCGCCTGTTCGCGGGCGTGGAAGAGATTCCGGGCCTGACCTTCCCGACCACGGTCTTCGAGCGCGAGATGACGCTGCCGCTGGGCGGCGGCCGCGAGCTGCAGTTGATGGCACTGGGCCGCGGCCACTCGGGCGGCGACACCGTGGCCTGGCTGCCCGACAGCGGCGTGCTGTTTGCGGGCGACGTGGTCGAGAACCACTGCGGCGTGTACGCGGGCGACGCCTACATCGGCGACTGGGCCGGCACGCTCGACGCGGTGCGCGCGCTGCAACCGCGCGTGCTGGTGCCCGGGCGCGGCGCGGTGCTGCAAGGCGAAGCCGCCTGCGCCGAGGCGATCGGGCTCACGAAAGACTTTCTCTCGACGCTGCTCGACAGCGTGCGCGCGGGCATCGCCGCGGGCGAGACGCTCAAGGGATGCTTCGCGCGCGCCGAGGCGGCCATGACGCCGCACTTCGGCGGCTGGCCGGTGTTCCAGCACGTGCTGCCCTTCGACGTCTCGCGCGCCTACGACGAACTGCGCGGCATCGAGCACCCGGTCGTGTGGACCGCCGAACGCGACCGCGAGCTCTGGCAGGTCCTGCGCGGCACCTGAGCCGCCCCCTTTTTCAACAAAGCAACGGAGACAAAAACGATGAAACGCTTCCTTCCCCTGCTGGCCGCGACCCTCGCACTCGCCGCCGCACCCTTCGCGTCGGCGCAACCGGCGGCCTACCCCAGCCAGCCCGTGAAATGGATCGTGCCCTACGTGGCCGGCGGCGGCACCGACAACCTCGCGCGTTCGCTGGCCGAGGCCATGCAGCCGTCGCTGGGCCAGCCGCTGATCATCGACAACCGCCCCGGCGCGTCGACCAACATCGGTGTGTCGGTGATGATGCAGGCCAAGCCCGACGGCTACACGATCATGCAGGCCGAGAACGCGGCGCTGCTGTTCAACGAGCACATGTTCGCCAAGCTGCCCTACAAGCCGGCGACCGACTTCACCTACATCGGCACCATCGGGCGCTTCCCGGTGGCGCTGGTCGTGCACCCCGACTTTCCCGCGAAGAACGTGGCCGAGTTCGTGCGCTACGTGAAGGCCAACCCCGACAAGGTGAGCTACGCCTCGCCCGGCAACGGTTCGCCGCACCACATGGCGATGGAGCTGTTCAAGCAGAAGGCGGGCCTGACGATCACCCACGTGCCGTACAAGGGCGCCGCGCCCGCCATGACCGACGTGATGGGCGGCCAGGTGCCGACGATGATGCTCGACCTGGCCTCGGGCCTGCCGATCATCAAGTCGGGCAAGGTGCGCGTGCTGGCCATCGCGCTGCCGCAGCGCGCCAGTGCGTTGCCCGAGGTGCCGACCTTCGTCGAGGCCGGCTTCAGCGACGTCAACGCCTATGCCTTCCACGGCCTGATCGGCCCGGCCGGCATGCCGCCCGAGGCCGTGGCGCGCATCAACACCGAGCTGCACAAGGCGATGAAGGCACCGAAGGTGGTGAAGCTGTTTACGGAGTTCGGCTTCGAGGCGCTGCCCGGCACGCCGCAGGACTTCTACAAGCTCTCGCGCGCGGAGAGCGAGCGCTGGGGCAACATCATCAAGACCGCCGGCGTGAAGCTCGACTAGTCCAAGTCGATCACCAGCCCAGGCCGAGGTGCAGGGGCAGGTACACCGCCATGCCGGCCAGCATCGTGCCCAGCACGCCGCGCCGCCAGAAGTAGTAGGCGCCGCCGACGACCGCCGCGTAGAGGCGGGCGTCGTGCAAGGTGGTGATCAGGTGGCCCTGCGTCATCACGATCTCGGGCGCGATCACGCCGGCCAGCGCGGCGGCCGGCGCGTAGTGCAGCGCGCGGTGCGCCCACTCGGGCAGGCCCCAGGGCCGGTCGAGGATGAAGAAGAAGCAGCGCGTGAGCACGGTGACGCCGGCGAGGCCGGCGATCACGGCCAGGGACCACCAGTCGGTACCGCCGCTCACTTGTCGTCCTCCGCGTCGGGGTCGAGCCCGAACTGCTTTTCGAGCCAGAAGCACAGCAGCACCGCCACGCCGATCGCGACCACGATGTTGAGCTTGAGCGGCAGCGCATAGGCCGCGACCGCCGTGGCGCCCGCGATGAGCGCGGCCAGCACGCGCAGCCGCGTCGTCGCCATCGAGCAGACGATGGCCACCAGGCTCAGCACGCCGGCAAAGCCCAGGCCCCAGGTCTGCGGAATGAGGTTGGCCAGCGCGATGCCCAGCAGGCTCATGCCCATCCACGCGCACCAGGTCACGAAGTAGTTGCCGGTGAGGTAGGCCTCTTGCGCCAGCCGCTCGGCGGGCGTGGTCGGCGGGGCCGTGTACTGCTTCGTGAAGAGCGCGTAGCTCAGGTCGGCCGTCAGGTAGCCGTGCAGCAGGCGGCGCCAGCGCGGCATGTGCATGAGGTAGGGCCGCAGGTGCAGGCTGAACACCACGAAGCGCAGGTTGACGCAAAAGCCCGTCGCCAAAATCACCCAGGCCGGCGCGCCCGCGGCCAGCAGCGGGATGGCTGCCAACTGCGAGCTGCCGGCGTAGACGAACAGCGTCATCGCCACGGCCTCGAGCACGCTCATGTCCGACTTGACCATGGCCACGCCGGTCATCAGGCCCCAGGCGCCGATGCCGAGCGCGGCCGAGGCCATGTCGCGCATGCCGGCGCGGAACTCGGGCTGGCGGCGCAGCGTGGGCGAGAGGAACATCAGCCGAAGACCTGGTCGGCTTTCAGGTCGAAGCCGCGCAGGAAGTCGGCCGCGGGCAGGCGCTTGCCGCCCGGGCGTTGCAGTTCGGTGAGCACCACGGTGGCGTCCGACGCCGCCACGGCGACGCCCGTTGCATCGGCCGAGATGATGGTGCCGGGCGCGGCGCCTGCAGGGCCGGTCGCCACGTGCGCGGCCCAGAGCTTGACGGTCTCGCCGCCGAGCGGACTGTTGGCACCGGGGAACGGATCGAAGGCCAGCACGCGGCGCACGATGGCCGCGGCCGGCTGCGTCCAGTCGATCAGCGCTTCGTGCTTCTCGACCTTGTGGGCGTAGGTGATGCCTTCGGTGGGCTGCGGCGTGCGGGTGAGTTGCCCGATCTGCGCCAGCGCTTCGACCACCATGCGCCCGCCGAGCGCGGCCAGGCGGTCGTGCAGGCGGGCGGTGTTCTCGCCGGGCGCGATGTCGAGCGCCTCGCGCAGCAGCATGTCGCCGGTGTCCAGGCCCGCGTCCATCTGCATGATGGTGATGCCGGTCTGCGCGTCGCCGGCCTCGATGGCGCGGTGGATCGGCGCCGCGCCGCGCCAGCGCGGCAGCAGGCTGGCGTGGATGTTGAGGCAGCCGTGCGCCGGCAGGTCGAGCACCCACTGCGGCAGGATCAGCCCGTAGGCCGCGACCACCATCACGTCGGGCTGCCACGCGAGCAGCGTGTCGCGCGCGACCGTGGCCTCGTCGGGGTACTTGCCGTCCAGCCGCAGGCTGCGCGGCTGGGCGACGGGCCAGTTGTGGGTCACGGCGCACTGCTTGACGGGCGAAGCCTGCAGCTTCATGCCGCGACCGGCGGGCCGGTCGGGCTGGCTCATCACGCCGACGATGTCATGGCCGGCGGCGGCGATGGCCTCCAGGGCGACGCGCGCGAACTCGGGCGTGCCCGCAAAAACGACTTTCAACGCGCTCAATCCCGGATCCGTTCGAATTCGAGGTCATCCCCCGTGTGATACCGGCGCACCACGCCGGTGGGGTCGATGTAGATATAGAGCATGCGGCGCTCGTTGATGGCCTTGTAGCGCCAGGTCCAGACGGTGCCGTCGAAGGAGCTGACGCGGCTGATTTCGTAGGGCTTGCCGTAGAAGGCCAGCACCTCGTTCTGGCGCCAGCGGTCGACCTGGATGTCGTGGCCGAAGCGCGCCTCGGTCAGCACCTGGGTCACCGAGACGACCTTGCCGGAGGCGTCGAGGTCGATGTCGACCACCTCGAAGCCGGCCGGCATGCGCGAATACTGCAGGCGCTCGCCGCCGCCGTTGAGCGGGTAGCGGCCGGTGGGCGCGCCCAGGCGCTGCAGGGTGTCGGCGGCGGAGGTGCCGGGCTGGATGCGCGTGGGTTCGCTGACGCAACCCGCCAGGAACAACAGTCCGGCGGCGGCCAGCGAGGACCACGCAGCCCGGTGGCTCATGCCCGTGCTTCTTTCATGTCCTCGCGCTGCTGCTTGAGGAGCTTGCTCTTGATGCGGTTGCGCTTGAGCGGCGACAGGTATTCGACGAACACCTTGCCCATGAGATGGTCGAGCTCGTGCTGGATGCACACGGCCAGCAGGCCCTCGGCCTCGATGGTGTGGGTGTTGCCGTCGGCGTCGAGCGCCTGGACCTTCACCGAGGTGGAGCGCATCACGCCGTCGTAGATGCCGGGCACCGAGAGGCAGCCCTCTTCGTTCAGCACCTTTTCGTCGCTGGCCCAGGTGATTTCGGGGTTGATGAGCACGATCGGTTCGTTGCGCTCTTCGGAAACGTCGATCACGACCACGCGCTCGTGCACGTCGATCTGGGTCGCGGCCAAGCCGATGCCGCTCGCGTCGTACATGGTTTCCAGCATGTCGGCGACCAGCGTCTTGATGCGCGCGTCCACGCCCTGCACCGGCTTGGCCACCGTGTGCAGGCGCTTGTCGGGGTAACTCAGAATGATTCGTTTGGCCATGAAATCGGGGGGAAGTTGTGGCTATTTTCGCCAATTCCGCGACGTGTCGCGGCGCATTGGCGCGAAAACGTTGCCCTTGCAAGGGCTTCGGGCGCAGAATTCGTAGCAAATTGTGAGATTCGTATGCGCCACGATACTTCGTGCGCTCACCCATCCAGACATGACACAGCCCAGCTCCACCGAACACCAGCGCCCGACCCTTTTTGCCTTCTGGACGGCCGCCCTGGCGGTGGCCGGCAGTTGCGGCGCCACGGCGGCCTGGGCGCAGACGACCTACCCGGTCACGCCCCAGCAGCGCGCCACCGCCCAGCAGACCGCCCAGGCCGGCGTGCCGCTGAGCGAGCTGTCGCCGAAGGCGCCCGACGAGTACACCGTCAAGCCCGGCGACACGCTCTGGGCCATCTCGCGCCTGTACCTGCTGCGCCCCTGGCGCTGGCCGGAGCTGTGGGGCATGAACATCAACGAGATCCAGGACCCGCACCGCATCTACCCGGGCCAGGTGCTGTACCTGGACAAGAGCGGCGGCCGCGCGCGCCTGACCACCCGCCGCAGCGTGGGCGGCGTCGATGGCGGCACCATCAAGCTGTCGCCGCGCACGCGCTTCGACTCGCTCGCCGGCATGGCCCTGCCCACGCTCAACCCGAGCCTGATCGAGCCCTTCCTCAGCGAACCCATCGTGGTCGACGCCAACACGCTCGACGCCGCGCCGCGCATCGTGGCCGGCAACGACAGCCGCGTGCTGCTGTCGCGCGGCGACCGCGCCTATGCCCGCGGCAACGCCGAATCGCCGCTGGTCGAAAAGCCGGGCCCGGTGCAGCACTACCGCATCTTCCGCAGCGCCACGCCGCTGAAAGACCCCGGCACCGGCGAGATCCTCGGCTACGAGGCGCAGTACCTGGGCAAGGCGCAGCTGCAACGCGGCGAATCGACCACCATCGAGACGACCGGTGACAAGGACGTCATCACCGTCGTGCCGGCCAGCATCGACATCATTGCGTCGCGCGAGGAAATGCGCGCCGGCGACCGCCTGCTGCCCGAGCCGCCGCGCCAGCTGCTGAGCTACGCGCCACGCGCGCCCTCCACCCAGGTGGACGGCCGTATCGTGTCGGTCTACGGCAACGCCGTGCAGTACGCGGCGCAGAACCAGGTCGTGGCCATCAACAAGGGCACGCGCGACGGCGTCGACAACGGCCATGTGCTGGCCATTTTGAAGAACGGCGAGACCATCCTCGACCGCACCGGTGCGCGCAAGGAAACGATCAAGCTGCCGAACGAACGCATCGGCCTGCTGATGGTGTTCCGCACCTTCGAGAAAGTCTCGTACGCACTCGTGCTCGAAATCAACGACACTCCCCGCGCCGGCGACTTCCTCGTCAATCCCTGACACGCGCCTGAGGCTTCTTTCTCGCACACTCGTTTGGAACGCGCAGAACTCGCAGGCTGGCTGCGACTTTCACTGACCCCAGGCGTCGGCGACGGCGCCGCACGCCGCCTGCTCGCGGCCTTCGGGCTGCCTGACGCGATCTTCGCGCAGCCCGAGGCGACGCTGTGCGAAGTCGTCAGCACCGCCCAAGCCGCCGCGCTCAAGCAGCCGCCCTCCGGCCTGCAGGCACAGATCGACCAGACCTGGCAATGGCTGCACCCCGCGGACGACCCCACCGGCGGCACCATCACGCGCCGCGTCGTGACGCTCGGCGACGCCGGCTACCCGGGCTCGCTGCTCGAGATGGTCGACCCGCCGCTGATGCTCTACGTGCTCGGCGCTGCCGCCTTCGACCTCACGCAACTCGGCCGCAGCCTCGCCGTGGTCGGCAGCCGCAACCCGACGCCGCAGGGTGCCAGCCACGCGCGCGCCTTCGCACGGGCGCTGGGCGAAGCGGGCCTGCCCGTGGTCTCGGGGCTGGCGCTCGGCATCGACGGTGCGGCGCACCTGGGCGCACTCGACGCGGCCGGCGACGCTCCGGTGCTCGCCACGGTGGCGGTGGTCGGCACCGGCCTGGACCGCGTCTACCCCGCGCGCCACCGCGACCTGGCGCACCGCATCACGCTGCAGGGGCTGATCGTGAGCGAGCTGCCGCTGGGCACGCCGCCGCTCACGCAGAACTTTCCCAAGCGCAACCGCCTCATCGCGGGCCTGGCGCGCGGCACGCTGGTGGTCGAGGCGGCGCTGGCGTCGGGCTCGCTCATCACCGCGCGCCTCACGTCGGAACAGGGCAAGGAAGTGTTCGCGATCCCGGGCTCGATCCACTCGCCGCAATCGCGCGGCTGCCACGCGCTGATCCGCCAGGGCGCGAAGCTGGTCGAGTCGGTGAACGACATCCTCGAAGAGCTGCCGCCGCTGGCGCCAGCCGCTCGCACGGTTGCCAGCGACACGCCTTCGCCGGCCCCGGAACACCCACTGCTCGATGCCCTCGGCTTCGACCCGGTGAGCCTCGATGCGCTGAGCGCACGCACCGGCTGGAGCGCGGCCCAGCTGCAGGCGAAGATGCTCGAGCTTGAACTCGACGGGCATGTCTCGCGGCTGCCCGGCGGCCTGTTTCAAAGAGCAGCCGTCGGCTGACGCCCGGTCCGCGCCCGCTTTTTCGTGGAACACCGCGGAACCGGCTTTGCCGGGCCGCTGGTGTTGCCCCCGGTAGGGGGTTGGCGCAGCGACACGAAGTGCGCGAAGACTGGGGGCGAGCAACGGTTTCCTGGGCTATATTGGGCCCATGTTCGAAGTGCTCGTGTTTGTGTATGAAAACTACTGGCGCGGCGATGCCTGCCCCGAACCCGAACAGCTGGGCCGCAAGCTCAGTGCGCACGGTTTCGAGGCGGACGAAATACGCGACGCCCTGCAGTGGCTCGACGGCCTGAGCCTTGCCACGCAAGGCCTGCAGTTTGAGCACCAGGCCAGTGAAGGCGATGACGACAACGCCATCACCACTGCCCGCGTCACGCTGGGCGGCGCGCCCGATGCGGCGCTGCCCCAGTCGAGCCAGTCGATGCGCGTGTACTCGCCGTCGGAACAGGAGCACCTCGGCGCCGAGTGCCTCGGCTTCATCCGCTTTCTCGAACTGTCGAACGTGCTGCCCTGCGGCCTGCGCGAGATCGTCGTCGAGCGCGCGATGGCCGCACCGGGTGACCCGGTGGCATTGGACGAACTCAAGATCATCGTGCTGATGGTGCACTGGAGCACCGGCATCGAGCCCGATGCGCTGGTGCTCGACGAGCTTTGCGAGAGCCGCGAAGGCCGTACGGCACACTGAGCTCTCCTCCGAGCTGCGCGCACTTCCCCACAGACGAGAACAGCCGCGCGGCTGACTAGTTCAGCAGTCGCTCGGGATTCGCGTCAAGCTTCGCCAGCGCCTCTCGCGTGGCGCGCGCGGTGAGCGTCTCTTCCTCGGCCGGCACCAGCAGGCCAGCCTGCAGGTACATCGCCAAGCGCCCAGCTTGGATGAGAAAGCTGCGGCCGTCGGCTGAGGCGAACAGGTGCAGCTGCTTGCGGTCGCTGCGCCAGACGAACTGGACCTGCGTGACGCGGTCGTTGTGGTCCAGCATGAACCAGTTGCCGACCTGCAGCTCGTGGGTCCACGCGAGCATGTCTTCGGCCACCTTGACGCCGGCGGTGTCGGAAATGACCTCGATGGCGGTCGCATCCACGCCGAGCAGCAGCTCGATGCTCTGCGCGTCCAGCGGCAGGCTGGAGGCGCTGCCGTCGTCGGTCACGAAGTCTTCCAGGTGCGCCAGCCGCTCGGCCATGGCCTCGATCTTGGCCTGGGGAATGGCCTCGGTCTTCGACATGAAGGCGTCGGTGAGCGTGGCGCCGATGGTCTTGATGTGGCCTTCCTGCGGCTCGCCGACGATGCCCAGCAGGTCCATGCCCTGCCGCAGTCGCTGCAGCAGCTGCGGCAGGTCTTGAATCACGCGGGCGCGGTCGGCGCGGTTGGGCTTGGCGCTGGCGGCCCAGACCAGCTCGGAGGCCACGCGCTTGAGCATCACGGTGTGCTCGCCCTGCGCGCCGTAGCGCAGCGCGGCGATGGCCAGCACCTCGGCCCAGACCTTGAACAGGAACTCGCGGATCTCGTCGCGCACCGGCATGTCGTTGAGCATCTTGCGCAACTCGATGGTGTACTGGATCGCCATCGTCTCCTTCTGCTCGACCTGCTGCGCCACGCTCATGACGCGCTGCGTGGCGTCGCTCTGCGTGAGATAGCGGCTGAGGAAAGCGACAAACTCGTCGAACACCAGCTTGAACACGCGCTGGCCGGTCTCGGGGTACTGCTCGATCACCTGCACCACGCGCTTGATCTCGTTCTCGAGCGCGCTGCCGGTGATGGCGGCGGCGTCG
The DNA here is from genome assembly GCF_041154445.1 of Variovorax sp. V118. GTDB lineage: Bacteria > Pseudomonadota > Gammaproteobacteria > Burkholderiales > Burkholderiaceae_C > Variovorax > Variovorax boronicumulans. Next base: position 6,997,203 of record NZ_AP028663.1, read on the forward strand.
AAGCCCATCACGCAGGAGCCCATGCGGTCGATCAGCATGCGCGCGGGGTGCTGCAGGGTGCCGAAGAATTCGGGCTCGGCGATGGCCACGCGCAGCACGGGCATCTGCAGCCGCGCGAACCACACGCGCGCGGAGAACGGAATGCGCTCTTCCGCGAGGATGGCCTGGAACATCAGCGCCACGATCTCGACCGTGGCCTTGTCGGCCGTGGTGGGCGCGCGCTTCTTGAGCTCGGCGGTGCGCCGGCGCAGGTCGACGGCGGTCTGCTGGATCAGCGTGGCCTGCTCGCCTCCGCCGTCGATGTACTGCGTGGCCGCCATGCGGTAGGCGACCTCGGCATCGGCGATGGCGCCGGCGAAAGTGCGTGAAAACACGCGGGGCGCGGCCACGCCGCCGCCGGTGCCGGTCGTGCCTCCGCCCGGTTGCGAGGCGCCGGCCTCGCCGCCGATGCGCGCGGCGACAAAGCGCTTGAGGCTCAGCAGCGCGGTCTGCGCGCGCTGCCGCGCGAACGCGAGCGGCGAGCTGCCCATCATCGAGCTGGAGGCCGGCCCCGACGACGGCACGGACGCCGCATGCGAGGCCTGGAAAGCGAAGCCCGGACGCTGCGGCTGCGATGGCTGTTGCTGGCCGTGCGGCACGGCCGCACCTGCCGGCGAGCCCTGCCCCATCGGCATGCTCGACGACACCGGCATGCCCATGGAGGACGGGCCGCCGCCCGAATCGCCCGTGCGGCGCACGAAGCTCTTGAGGTCGATTTCGGGCATCACGCCCTGCGCGATCAGGAAGGCGTTGGCGCTTTCGTAGGCCTTCACGACCACGTCCGCCAGGGCCTGCTGCGCCGTGCCTTGCACGCGGCCCCAGGCCTCGCGGCTCAGGCCGGCGGCCAGCCACTGTTCCACCAGCAGCTTGGCCAGGGTCTCGGGCTTGAGCACGTCCCGGGCGTCGAGCTCGTTCGTGCCTTCGAGGTGCTGGATGCGCAGGCGCAGGTCGCTGAGTTCGAAGCTGGCCTTGTCGTGGATGGTCTGTGCGAGGCGCGAGGCGAGGATGTTGCTCTCGACCACCTCGTCGCCGATGAGCTCCAGCCGCAGCGCCGCGGGGGCCGACGAAGTGGCACCCGCCGGGCCCGTGCCCAGCGCCTTGCGCCAGCCGGTCTGCGCCAGCGACACCCACTGCGAGGCATGGCCCTGGAACGCCACGAGGTCGTCGCGGCTTTCCTGCATGGTGCGCGCGCTGCCGACATCGGAGGCCACCGCGGTCAGCCGGTCGCGAATGGCCTGGGCCAGCGGAGCGATCGCACCTTCCGTGGCCGCCACGAAACGCTCACGCGCCTCGCGTGCGAGCTGCAGGGAAGAAGCGGACCGCGCAGTGCTCATTGATGGATCGGAAAGGCCGGAGAGAACGGTTCATCGGCGACAGCCCCGAGCTTGCATCGGGATGCGCCACCGCACAAGTGCGGGTGACGCGAAGCTGGCGCCGAAGTATCCCTCAGACGACGGCGCCGGCGTTCGGGTCGTCGCCGCCCGAGTCGCCGTCGCGCTTGACCGGCGGGCCCTTGATCAGGTCCTCGCGCTTCACGCCCAGCCACATCGCGATCGCAGCGGCCACGAAGCACGACGAGTAGATGCCGAAGCAGATGCCGATGGTCAGTGCCAGCGCGAAGTAGTGCAGCGTCGGGCCGCCGAAGAAGAACATCGACAGCACCACGAGCTGCGTGGAGCCGTGGGTGATGATCGTGCGGCTGATGGTCGAGGTGATCGCGTTGTCGATGACTTCGGTGGTCGTCATCTTGCGGTAACGCCGGAAGTTCTCGCGCACGCGGTCGAAGATCACGACCGACTCGTTCACCGAGTAGCCCAGCACCGCCAGCACCGCCGCCAGCACCGCCAGCGAGAACTCCCACTGGAAGAAGGCGAAGAAGCCCAGGATGATCACCACGTCGTGCAGGTTGGCCAGCACGGTGGACAGCGCGAACTTCCACTCGAAGCGGAACGCCAGGTAGATCATGATGCCGATCACCACCATGGCCAGCGCCTTGATGCCGTTGGAGGTCAGCTCGTCGCCGACCTGCGGCCCGACGACCTCGATGCCGCGCTGCGTGGCCGAGGGGTCGACCGACTTCAGCGCCTGCATGACCTGCGCGCTCTGCTGGTCGGAGCTCATGCCCTTCTGGGTGGGCAGGCGGATCTGCACGTCGCGCGAGGTGCCGTAGTTCTGCACCTGCACTTCGGGATAGCCGAGCTTGGTGACGGCCTCGCGCACCTTGCCGATGTCGGCCGACTGCTCGTAGGCCACTTCCATCACCGTGCCGCCGGTGAACTCCACCGACAGGTGCAGCCCGCGGTGGAACAGGAAGAACAGCGCCAGCGCAAAGGTTGCGAAGGAAATGATGTTCAGCACCAGGGCATGGCGCATGAACGGGATGGTCTTGTGGATGCGGAAGAATTCCATGGCGATGGTCCTCGGCCGTTACTTGGTGTCGACCACGGCCGTGCCGTCGGTCTTGGGCCGCCAGACGGTGCCGATCGACACAGACTTGAGCTTCTTCTTCTGGCCGTACCAGAAGTTCACGAGGCCACGCGAGAAGAACACGGCGGAGAACATCGAGGTGACGATGCCGATGCAGTGCACCACCGCGAAGCCGCGCACCGGGCCCGAGCCGAAGGCCAAGAGCGCAATGCCCGCGATCAGCGTGGTCACGTTGGAGTCGAGAATCGTGCCCCAGGCGCGGTCGTAGCCCGCGTGGATGGCGGCCTGCGGCGAAGCGCCGTTGCGCAGCTCTTCGCGCACGCGCTCGTTGATCAGCACGTTGGAGTCGATGGCCACGCCGATGGCCAGCGCCATGGCCGCGATGCCGGGCAGCGTGAGCGTGGCCTGCAGCATCGACAGAATGGCGACCAGCAGCATCAGGTTCACGGCCAGCGCGATCGACGAGAACAGGCCGAACAGCGCGTAGTAGGCACACATGAAGACCATGATGGCCAGGAAGCCGTACATCACGCTCTTGAAGCCTTTTTCGATGTTGTCGGCGCCGAGCGTCGGGCCGATCGTGCGCTCCTGGATGATCTCCATGGGCGCGGCCAGCGAGCCGGCGCGCAGCAGCAGGGCCAGGTCGCTGGCTTCGGCCACCGTCATCGAACCCGAGACCTGGAAGCGGTTGCCCAGTTCGCCGTTGATCGACGGGGCCGTGAGCACTTCGCCCTTGCCCTTCTCGAAGATCAGCATGGCCATGCGCTTCTTGTAGTTCTCGCGGCTGACGTCGCGCATGATGCGACCGCCCTTGGCGTCCATGGTCAGGTCGACCTTGGGCTGGTTGCTCTGCTGGTCGAAGCCGGGCTGGGCGTCGGTGAGGTTCTCGCCGGTGACGAGCACCTGCTTCTTCACGATCACCGGGCGACCACCGCGGTCGAGGAATTTCTCGGAGCCGAAGGGCACGGGCGCGCCGCTCAACTCGGCCGCGCGGCCTTCGGCGCTTTCGTCGACCATGCGCATCTCGAGCGTGGCGGTGCGGCCCAGGATTTCCTTGGCCTTGGCCGTGTCCTGCACGCCGGGCAGCTGCACGACGATGCGGTCCAGGCCCTGCTGCTGGATCACCGGCTCGGCCACGCCGAGTTCGTTGATCCGGTTGTGCAGGGTCGTGATGTTCTGCTTGAGCGCGGCGTCCTGCAGGCGGCGGGCCGCCTCGGGCTTGATGGTGGCGGTCAGGCGCCAGTTGGTGCCGTCTTGCGTGTCGGTGGTGCTGAGGTCGGGGAACTGGTCCACGATCAGGCGCTTGGCGGTCTCCAGCGAGGCCGCGTCGCGGAAGGTCACCTCGACGGTCTGGCCGTTGCGGCTGACCTGGGTGCCGCGGATGCTCTTGTCGCGGAAGGTGGTGCGCAGGTCGCTCGCGAACGATTCGGCCTTCTTGTCGATGGCGCCCTTCATGTCGACCTGCAGCAGGAAGTCGACGCCGCCGCGCAGGTCCAGGCCCAGGTACATCGGGAACGCATGCAGCGACGTGAGCCACTTGGGCGAACGCGACAGCAGGTTCAGCGCCACCGTGTAGGGCGGGTCGCTGGCGTCGGGCACCAGGGCGCGCTGCACGACGTCGCGCGCCTTGAGCTGGTCGTCGGTGGTGGTGAAGCGGGCGCGCAGCGAGCCGGCGTCCAGCGTCACCAGGTCGGGCGTCAGGCCGGCCGCCTTCAGCGCCTCCTCGACCCGGGTCTGGGTGGCGGCATCGACCTTGACGGTCGTCTTGGCCGCGGACACCTGCACCGCGGGTGCCTCGCCGAAGAAATTGGGCAGGGCGTAGATGAGCCCCACGAGCAGCACGATCACGATGATCGTGTACTTCCAGACCGGGTAACGGTTCATGAGAAGGCGCTTTTCACAAGCGTTTCAGAAATGGAACACGGCGTGACTTGGGGCCCTGCGCCCTGAAGCGCAAGGTTCAGCTCACGCTTTTATTGCTTGACGGCGCCCTTGGGCAGCACCTGGACCACCGCGCTGCGCTGGATCTTGATCTCGACGCCGTTGGCGATTTCCAGGCCGAGGTACTGGTCGTTCAGCGAGGTGATCTTGCCGAGCACGCCGCCGGCCGTGGCGACTTCGTCACCCTTGGCCAGGGCTTCGATCATGGCGCGGGCCTCTTTCTGGCGCTTCATTTGCGGGCGGATCATGACGAAATACAGCACCACGAACATCAGCACCAGCGGCAGCATGCTGCCCAGCGAAGACAACATGTCGCCACCACCGGCGGCTGCGGGCGCGGTTTGAGCGAAAGCAGAGGAAATGAACAAGAGAGTCTCCAGCAGAGGGAAGAGAGAAGAAAAAGACTTCAGATGCGCGGGCCGGGCCCGCGGTTCCGCGCCCACGAGGGATGCGGGCCGCAAGTCAAAGGCTCGGCGGGGGAGGCCGCGCGCAGTCGGGCATTGTATTCGGCGCGGATGGCCGTTTCGCGCCCTTATCCGGCGCACCCCCGAGGGCTTTCAGCTATCGTTTAAATAGCAAAGAGCGCCGCAGGGGCGCTCTTTGTCAGGGGAAACGGGCCTGGCGGATCAGGCCGCTGCGCGCTGCGCCTGGGGGTTGCGCCACTTGCCCATCAGCTCGGTCCAGCGGGTGCGGGCCGCCGCCAGGTTGCGCTCCTTGACGTGGCCGTAGCCGCGGATCTGCTCGGGCAGGCTCGCGATCTCCAGCGCCAGCGCGTGGTTGTCGGCGCGCAGGCCCTTGAGCACTTCCTCGATGCTGGCGCGGTACTCGCCGATGAGGGCGCGCTCGGTCTTGCGTTCCTCGGTGCGGCCGAAGACGTCGAGTGCCGTGCCGCGCAGGCCCTTGAGCTTCGCCAGGAAGCGGAAGCCCGTGAGCATCCAGGGGCCGAACTTCTGCTTCTGCAGCTGGCCCTTGGTGTTCTTCTTGGCCATGAGCGGCGGCGCCAGGTGGTAGTTGAGCTTGTAGTCGCCTTCGAACATGCCCTCGACGCGATCGAGGAAGGTGCGGTCGGTGTGCAGGCGGGCGACTTCGTACTCGTCCTTGTAGGCCATGAGCTTGAACAGGTAGCGCGCCACCGTTTCGGCCAGGCCCGTGCTCTTGCCGACGGCCGACTCGACCTGCTGCACGCGGCCGACGAAGGCCTTGTATTCCTCGGCGTAGGCGGCGTTCTGGTAGCCGGTCAGGAACTCGGCGCGGCGCGCCACCAGGGCCTCCACCGTCTCGCGCTTCTTGAACTCGATGACCTGGCCCGGGCGCACGCGCTTTTGCAGCTCGTCCGGGCGCACGGCGGCCTGGCGGCCCCACTCGAAGGCGGTCTTGTTGTTCTCGATGGCCACGGCATTCAGCTCGATGGCGCGCATCAGCGACTCGTGCGCCAGCGGCACCCAGCCCTTCTGCCAGGCGTAGCCCAGGATCATCGGGTTGACGTAGATGGTGTCGCCCATCAGCGCGGTGGCGGCGGCATCGGCGTCGAAGGCGCCCAGGCCGTCGATGCCCACGGCGCGCGCAATTTCAGCGGCGCAGGCGTCTTCGGGGTTCTGCCAGTTGGCGTTGCGCACGAAGGCGGCCGTGGGCGCGCTGTGGCTGTTGAGCGCCACGTGCGTGCGCCCTTCGCGCATGCGCGCCATGGTCTCGGCGTTGATCGTGACGAGCGGGTCGCAGGCCAGGATCAGGTCCGCCGCCGCGGTGCCCACGCGGGTGGTGCGGATGTCGTCCTGCGTGTCGCCGATGAGCACGTGGCTCCAGGTGGCGCCGCCCTTTTGCGCCAGGCCCGCCGCGTCCTGCGTGACGATGCCCTTGGCCTCGATGTGCGCGGCCATGCCCAGCAGCTGGCCGATGGTGATCACGCCCGTGCCGCCAACGCCGGCCACCACCACGCCCCAGACCTTGCCGCCCGCGAGCGACGGAATGGCGGGCTCGGCCAGCAGGCCGAACTCGGCCGGCGTGGCCGCCTTGTTCTTGCCCTTCTTCTTGAGCTGGCCGCCTTCGACGGTCACGAAGCTCGGGCAGAAGCCCTTCAGGCAGCTCATGTCCTTGTTGCAGCTGCTCTGGTTGATGGTGCGCTTGCGGCCGAATTCGGTTTCCAGCGGCTCCACGCTCAGGCAGTTGCTCTGCACGCTGCAGTCGCCACAGCCTTCGCAGACCAGCTCGTTGATGACCACGCGCTTGGCCGGATCGACGGCCGTGCCGCGCTTGCGGCGGCGGCGCTTCTCGGTGGCGCAGGTCTGGTCGTAGATGATGGCCGTGGTGCCGGACATGGCGCGGAACTCGCGCTGCACGTCGTCCAGCAGGTCGCGGTGCTTCACCTGCACGTGGTCGCCGGGAATGTTCACGCCCTCGTACTTCTCGGGCTCGTCGGTGACGATGACGACCTTCTTCGTGCCCTCGGCATGCAGGCTCTCGGCAATCTGCAGCACCGAGTGGCCCTCGGGGCGCTCGCCCACGGTCTGGCCGCCGGTCATGGCGACCGCGTCGTTGTAGAGGATCTTGTAGGTGATGTTCACGCCCGCCGCGATGCTCTGGCGAATCGCCAGCAGGCCGCTGTGGAAGTACGTGCCGTCGCCCAGGTTGGCGAAGATGTGCTGGTCGGTCGTGAAGGGCTGCTGGCCGACCCATGGCACGCCCTCGCCGCCCATCTGCGTGAAGCCGATGGTGGAGCGGTCCATCCAGGTCGCCATGAAGTGGCAGCCGATGCCGCCCATCGCGCGCGAACCTTCGGGCACGACGGTGCTGGTGTTGTGCGGGCAGCCCGAGCAGAACCAGGGCTGGCGCGTGGCGTCGGCCACGCTGGTGGAGGCCTGCTGCACCACCATCGCGCGTTCCTTGGCCTCGAGGATGGCCAGCTGCGCGTCGATGCGCGCGGCCATGTCGGCGCCGGCGGCGGCCAAGAGGCCCGTCTTCTTCAGGCGCCCGGCGATCGCCTTGGCGATGAGGGCCGGGTTCAGGTCGGCGTTGGCGCGCAGCAGCGTGTGCGAGGTCGGGTTGGGCATCGACCATTCGCCGCCGGAGTAGCCGTCGTCCGTGGAGCTGGCGCCTTCGTCGAACTTGCCGACCACGTTGGGGCGCACATCGGAGCGCCAGTTGTAGAGCTCTTCCTTGAGCTGGTATTCGATGACCTGGCGCTTCTCCTCGACCACCAGGATTTCCTGCAGGCCGGTGGCGAATTCGCGCGTGAGCTGCGCCTCCAGCGGCCACACCACGCCCACCTTGTGCAGGCGAATGCCCAGCTGGCGGCAGGCCGCGTCGTCCAGGCCCAGGTCGATGAGCGCCTGGCGCGTGTCGTTGTAGGCCTTGCCGCTGGCCATGATGCCGAAGCGGTCGTTCGGGCCTTCGATCACGTTGTGGTTCAGGCGGTTGGCGCGGATGTAGGCCAGCGCGGCGTACCACTTGTAGTGCATGAGCCGGGCTTCCTGCTCCAGCGCATGGTCGGGCCAGCGGATGTGCAGGCCGCCGGGCGGCATCTCGAAGTCGGTGGGAATGACGATGTCGACGCGCTCGGGGTCGATCATGGCCGTGGCGCTGGACTCGACGATCTCCTGGATCGTCTTCATGCCCGACCACACGCCCGAGAAGCGGCTCAGCGCGAAGGCGTGGATGCCCAGGTCCAGGATTTCCTGCACGTTGGCCGGGAAGAACACCGGCGTGCCGCAGGCCTTGAAGATGTGGTCGCTCTGGTGTGCTGCGGTCGAGCTCTTGGAGATGTGGTCGTCGCCGGCCACAGCGATCACGCCGCCCCAGGCGGTGGTGCCGGCCATGTTGGCGTGCTTGAAGACGTCGGAGCAGCGGTCCACGCCCGGGCCCTTGCCGTACCAGATGCCGAAGACGCCGTCGAACTTGTTGGTGCCCTGGGGCGAGAAGCCCAGCTGCTGCGTGCCCCACAGCGCCGTGGCCGCGAGCTCTTCGTTCACGCCGGGCTGGAAGACGATGTTCTGTTCCTTGAGGAACTTGCTGGCCTTCCACAGCGCCTGGTCGTAGCCGCCGAGCGGGGAGCCGCGGTAGCCGCTGATGAAACCGGCGGTGTTCTTGCCGACCTGCTTGTCGCGCAGGCGCTGCAGCATCGGCAGCTTGACCAGGGCCTGCACCCCGCTCATGAAGGCGCGCCCGTAATCGAGGCTGTATTTGTCGTCGAGCGTGACGGTTTCTAGCGCGCGGCGAATGTGCTCGGGCAGCGGGGCGTTCATGTGGTCTGTCTCCGTGTGGCAGGGCTTTGTGGGCCTGGCTGAATTGGCGGTGGGTCTGTGCCCGGTAGGGCGCAAGCCCATGGTGACGCAAAGTGTATGCCGGGGTCCGCGACAGGTGTTTGCGTTTTTTGCTTCGAAAAAACGACTTTCAGAAAGAATCTTGCTTAACATCCACCCCTATGGAAAGCATTGACAAGTTCGACCTCGCTATCCTGCAAGAACTGCAGACCGATGGCCGCCTCACGAACGCCGAATTGGCGCAGCGCGTGGGCCTGTCGGCGGCGCCCTGCTGGCGCCGCGTGCGCGCGCTGGAAGACGCCGGCTTCATCAAGGGCTACCGCGCCGAGATCGACCGCCACAAGATCGGACTGGGCGTGCTCGCTTTCGTGCGCGTGGACACCGAGCGCGTGACCCACGAAGCCACGCGCAAGCTCGAGGACGCGATCCGCAAGATGCCTGAGGTGGTGGCCTGCCACTACATCAGCGGCACCGGCACCTTCGAGCTGCAGGTGGTGGCGCAGGACCTGAACGGCTTCTCGGCCTTCGCGCGGCAGAACCTCATGAACCTGCCTAACGTGAAGGACCTGCACACCAGCTTCTCGCTGGGCGAGGTGAAGGCCAACAGCGCGCTGCCGCTGGGGCACCTGGCGAAGTAGCCGCCCCCAAAAAAGAAAAGGGCCGCCTCCCGCGAGGGAGCCGGCCCGACGGCGATGCGCCTTGGCAGACTGATTAGAAGGTGATGTCCTTCTCGACGTCCTGCAGCTTGCGGCGCGCCAGCGCCAGGTTCGACTTCGCCTTGTCGAGCACGAAGTAGATGAACACGCCTTCCTTCTGCGCCATCGGGCGCAGCAGGTGGTACTGCTTGCCCAGCGTGATGAGGATGTCTTCGATGGTGTCGCTCAGGCCCAGCGCGCGCATCGTCTTGAGCTTGGCGCGCATCACTTCGGTGTTGCCGGCGGCGGCCACTTCGAGGTCCACGCCGGTGCCGGCGGCGCCCAGCATCATGCCGCTGGCGGAGTCGACCACGGCAGCGCACAGGGCGCCGTCGGCGGTCAGGAGGGAGTCGAGGCTGGTCTGGATCGAGGCCATGTCAGTAAGTCCTGTGAGTGAAATTCATGCGAATGAAAAAGAGGGTGGAGACGTCGCATGCCAATCCGTCTCCGCCCGTGAATTCGTGGATGAAAACTAGGGCTGCGGCGCCTCGAGCGCCCGCACGCAGGCCGCCGTGCGGTACATCGCCTGCGCGAGCACCGCGTCGGCGTCGGCGATGACGTTCACCACCAGCGAGGTCTCGCCGCTGTGCACCGGGCTGACGAGCGCAAAGCCGTTGTCGGTCGCGACCGTGATGCAGGTGCAGCGACCCAGGCGCGCCTCCTGCGACACCACCGCGCCGATGGCGGCGATCGAGCTGGCCATGGCGGCGATGCGTGCGGGCTCGACGTCGCGCCGCGCGACGCTGGCGATCTCGAAGCCATCGGGCGTGGCGATCACCACCGAGGCGATGCCCGTGACCTCGTCGAGCACGCGGCGGGCCTCGACTGCGGCGCGCAGCTTCAGGGCGTGGGGAATCTTCATGGCGCGGCCTCCTCGTCGAGCACTTCGATCTGCATCAGCAGCGTCTCGATCAGCGCGACCACGTCGTCCTTGCGGCGCGGGTCGACCGCCAGCAGCGGCAGCACCAGCCCGCGCGCCGCCAGCGCCTGCGCGTAGTCGTCGAGCGTGGGGATGGGGTGCGACGGCAGGCGGCTCACGCCCACGGCACAGGGCATGCGCTCGAGCGCGCCGGCGAAGCCGTCCAGGTACTGGGCCAGGTCGGCCATCGGGTCGGGGCGGCTGTTGTCCAGCAGGATCGCCAGGCCCAGCGCATCGCGCACCAGGATCTTCCACATGAAGTCGAAGCGGCTCTGGCCCGGCGTGCCGTACAGGCGCAGCCGGTCGCCGTTGTCCAGCGTCACCTGGCCGAAGTCGAGTCCCACCGTGGTGGTGGCCTTGGCGACCGAGGTGTCGGCGTTGGCGACCTCGGTGGCGATCGGCGCGGTCTCGCTGATGGCCGCGATGGCCGTGGTCTTGCCCACGCCCATCGGGCCCGTGAAGACGAGCTTGAAGTCCCTCATGCCGGCGCCCCGTTCAGGCCAGCCCGAGGCGTCGGCGGATGCGCGAGAGCAGGCCCCGCTTGTGCTGCGCGGCCTCGCCGCCGGCACTCGCGCCCGAGGGGCGCGGCGCGCGGGCTTCCTCCGACCAGGTCAGCGCGCCTTCTTCCTCCAGCAGGCCGAGGAAGGTGCTGCACTCCTGCACGTCGATGCGGCCCAGCACGCTCAGGCTTTCGGCCGACTGCGCGCTCTTGGACAGGGCCGCCGCCAGCCGCACGTAGATCGGATGGCGCTGCAGGGTCACCTGCGAGGGCCAGCGGATCAGCGAGGCGCGCGCGCGGATCGAGCGCACCATGGCGCGCGCCGCGTCGCCCGAGGCCCCGCTCGGCGCGACCTGGTTGAGCAGCGCGACCAGCTCTTCCGCGTAGATGGGACGTGCCAGCGTGCGGCGCGCGGGCGCGGCGGCCACGGCCTCGCCGCGCGCCACCATCGGCACCACGAAGCGCGCGGACGGCGTCTGCCGCTCGGCGGCCGGTGCATCGCCGTCCACCAGCAACAGGTCGCAGGGCTGCGACTCGCTGACCGTCCACAACGACCGGAGATTGGAGCTGAGGCGAACGATGATCCGCAGGAGCTCGACCTCGACCTGAGGGAGCCCCATGACGCCCAAAACCAATGGCATACCTTCTTCCCTGAGCAATTGCTTTTAATAGTTCCTTATTGTTATATGTGTTAACTAATTGATGCGTTGTGTATCGAGTCGATGCCCAAATTTGGACACGCACCGAGAAGTAACGCACACGCTGGGAGCGCCGAGCCGGCGGCGCGGCCCTTCGCGAGACCTCTGGGACACTGGGGTCCATGAATTCCGAAGAAGCTGGCCCACGGGCCCTGTCACACCTGCACACCCTGGGCCTGCTGACCGACGCGGAACACGCGCAGGCGCTCGCGCACCCCGACCTGCCCAACACGCCGCTGCGCACCCCGAGCGAAGCGCTGGGCTGGGCGGCCGCCAAGGGCATCGTCGCGCCGGAGGCCTTGCCCGGTCTGCGCGACCGCGCCGCCCCCCGGCGCGCAAGACGAGGCGCACCGCACCGTGGCGAACGCGGTGGCCATGGTCAGCGGCCAGGCGCCGGCCTGGGTGCTGCTCGAGATCAGCCTCATGGCGAACCGCCTGGAAGACGGCGTGACCGATGACGCGCTCGATCGGCTCCAAGCGCTGCAGCTGATCGACCCCGCACAGCACGCACAGGCCCTCAGCCTGCTGCCCGCACAGGACCCCGAATGGGCAGCGCCCGCCTCGCCGGCCGCCACGCTGGCCTGGGCCGTGCGCACCGGCGTGCTGACGCCGGCGCAACTGCAGATGCTCGCATCGCCGATGTCCGCGGTCTCGCCGGAAGGCCGGCAGGTCGTGGCCGACGCGCTCGTCCGCACGGAACGCAGCAGCGGCGGGCGCACGAAGACCGTGCGCACCCACAGCGTGACGTGGAGTTCCACTGGCGCCTCCGGCTCGCCCCGCGCGGGCAAGGTGATCGCGGTCGTGGCCGTGGTGGCCGTCGCGCTCTACTTCCTGTTCGCCCGATAGGCGGCAAGGGGTCCCGATAGCGACCGCCTAAAATGCTCGCCCACCGCTTCCCGCCGGGCGGCAAGACACAAGGACCCCGAATGAACTCTCTACGCCGCGCCCTGGCCCTCGGCCTCGCTGCCGCCACGCTCGCCTTCGGTGCCCAGGCCCAAGCCCAGAACCGCGAACTCACCGTGGCCTCCAGCGCCACCTACGCGCCGTTTGCCTTCGAGAACAAGGACAAGCAGATCGTCGGCTTCGACATCGACATCATCAACGCCATCGCCAAGCAGCAGGGCCTGAAGATCAAGATCGTCAACACGCCCTTCACCGGCATCTTCGGCGCGCTGAACAACGGCGACGTCGACCTGGTGATCTCGGGCGTCACCATCAACGAGAAGCGCAAGCAGAGCTACGACTTCACGCCGCCGTACTTCGCGGCGCGCCAGCTGATCGCGCTGCCGAAGAACAGCACCGTGGCCTCGCTGAAGGACCTCACGGGCAAGAAGATCGCCGTGGTCAGCGCCTCCACCGCCGACGACATCGCCTCACGCGAGTTCGGCAAGACCAGCCCCAACATCCGCCGCTTCGAGAGCACGCCACTCATCATTTCCGAGCTGGCCGGCGGCGGCGTCGATGCCGCCATGGGCGACAACGGCGTGATCGCCTACCGCGTGGCGCAGCACCCCGAGCTGAAGACGCTGGACGACAAGTCCTTCCCCGAAGAAGGCTTCGGCATCGTCGTGAAGAAGGGCGACAAGGCGCTGCTGGACAAGCTCAGCGCCGGCCTGGCGGCCATCCGCGCCGATGGCAGCTACGTGACGATCTACAAGAAGTGGTTCAACAAGGACCCGAACGTGCGCTGAGCCGCACGGCATTTTCCTGAACACGGCCGCCCTCACGCGGCCGTTTCGTTTTTCCGCTGACCGACAGATAGACAGAGAGTTGAGGACGCAAGCATGGAACAACCAGTGCTGCTTTTCGGATGGTTCCGCTGGGACATCCTCGTGGAATACAAGGACCTGTTCTGGCAGGGCGCCTGGATGACGCTGCGCATGACCGTGGTCTGCGTGCTGCTCGGGTCGAGCTGGGGCCTGTGCCTGGCGCTGGCGCGGCTGGCGCAGGCGCGCCACGCGCCGTGGACCTGGGTCACGCGCGTGCTGCTGCGCTGGCCCGCCACGGTGTACGTGAGCTTCTTCCGGGGCACGCCGCTGTTCGTGCAGATCCTGCTCATCCACTTCGCGGTCATGCCGGTGTTCATCCACCCGAGCACCGGGCTGCTCATCGACGGCGAACTCGCGCGCACGCTCAAGCAGGAGCACGGCGCCCTCATCTCCGGCGTGGTCGCGCTCACGCTGAACTCGGCGGCCTACATCTCCGAAGTGTTCCGCGCCGGCATCCAGTCGATCTCGCGCGGACAGTTCGACGCCGGCCGCTCGCTGGGCCTGAGCCCCGCGCAGGTGATGCGCTACGTGGTGCTGCCGCAGGCCTTTCGCCGCATGCTGCCGCCGCTGGGCAACAACGCGATCGCGCTGCTCAAGGACACCTCGCTGGTGTCGGCCATCGGCCTGGCCGAACTGGCCTACGCCGCGCGCACCGTGGCCGGCGCCTATGCGCGCTACTGGGAGCCGTACCTGGCGATCTCGGTGGTGTACTGGGTGATGACGCTCGTTCTCACGACCTTGCTGCGCCGCCTGGAACACCGTCTCGCACGCAGCGACCGGGGCTAGGACCCGCCGTCCTGCGCCAGCGAGGGCGCACCCGCGCCGCCCCACTTCCGCACATAGCGCTCATGGCGCGCGGTCCATTCCGCGCTCCCGAAAGCGCCGCCGCTCTGGTGCGTCACGGAAATCGGCCACGTCCCCAACCGCAGCCCCTGCCGGCGCGCGGTTCTGCAGAAGTCGACGTCGTAGAAGTGGAAGTCGAACTGCGGATCGAATGCCACCGCGCGGGCCAGGAGCGTGCGCCGGTTCGCCGCCAGGAACACGCCGTCCAGCAGCTCGCAGTCGGCCGGCACCGCGCCAAAGCAGTTGACGGGGCCGAAGGGCTGCGGCCCGTGGGCAATGATTCCCGAGAGATGCGCCAGGTCATCCCAGACAAGGTCGGTGCCGATGTAGCTCCAGCTCACATGCTGGTCGGATTGGCGCCGGTTGCCCGCCAGGCCGATCACGTCGTAGGCGCGCAATCCCTGCGCCACACGATCGGCCAGGAAGAGGTCTTCGAGCCACACATCGTCATGAACGAAGACGAGCATGTCGTTCGCATCGGGTGCCATGAGCGCGCTGTTGTAGACCTCGGACAACCCGCGCCGATTCTCGAAGCTCACGCGCGGCCTCAGGCGACCATCGAAGTTGAGCCGTCGCAGCGATTGCCCCAGGGCGGAATCGGCCCAGAACCCGGCTTCGGAACATCTTGTCGCGCTGACGATATCGATCATTGTTCTCTTGGAAAGATGAGGCTGCGGGCAGCGGCGGCAGTATTGCACAGGCCATGCGCCGAAAGCTTCGCGCCACAATAGCGCGACATGCCGCCCATATCCCCCGAAGAGACACCCCTCCCGCCGGCCCGGCCGCAGCCCTCGAACCTCGCGGCGCTCGAGCCCCTGAAGCTCCCCGTGTTCCGCATGCTGTGGAGCACCTGGCTCATCGCCAACATCTGCATGTGGATGAACGATGTGGCGGCGGCGTGGATGATGACCTCGCTGACCACCTCGCCGATCTGGGTCGCGCTGGTGCAGTCGGCCTCCACCCTGCCGGTGTTCCTGCTCGGTCTTCCGAGCGGCGCGCTGGCCGACATCCTCGATCGCCGGCGCTGGCTGGTGGCCACGCAGTTCTGGCTGGCCGGCACCGCCGTGGTGCTGTGCGCCGCCATCGCACTCGACGTGATGACCGCGCCGCTCCTGCTGGCGCTCACCTTCGCCAACGGCATCGGGCTGGCGCTGCGCTGGCCGGTGTTCTCGGCCATCGTGCCCGAGCTGGTGCCGCGCCAACAGCTGCCGGCGGCGCTGGGCCTGAACGGCATCGCCATGAACGCCTCGCGCATCGTCGGCCCGCTCACGGCCGGCATGCTGATCGCCAGCGCGGGCAGCGT
Source organism: Variovorax sp. V118 (assembly GCF_041154445.1). Taxonomy (GTDB): domain Bacteria; phylum Pseudomonadota; class Gammaproteobacteria; order Burkholderiales; family Burkholderiaceae_C; genus Variovorax; species Variovorax boronicumulans. The sequence goes on from NZ_AP028663.1 coordinate 7,012,592, forward strand.
GTGGGTGTTCGCGCTCAACGCGGTGCTGTCGGTGGCCTCGGGCTTCGTGGTGCTGCGCTGGCGCCGCGAGCACACGCCCAACCCGCTGGGGCGCGAAAAGCTCATCAGCGCGATGCGCGTGGGCGTGCAGTTCGTGCGCCAGTCGCAGCGCATGCGCGCGGTGCTCACGCGCGTGTCGCTGTTCTTCTTCCATTCGACGGCGCTGCTGGCGCTGCTGCCGCTCTTGGCACGCAACCTCCAGGGCGGCGGCGCCGGCACCTTCACGCTGCTGCTGGCCGCCATGGGCACGGGCGCGATCATCGCGGTGCTGTTCCTGCCGCGGCTGCGCCAGGCGCTCGGGCGCGACCAGCTGGTGCTGCGCGGCGCCATGCTGCAGTCGGCCGCCACCGCCGTGATGGCCGTGGCGCCCAACGCCTGGGTCGCGGTGCCGGCGATGTTCTTCGGCGGCATGGCGTGGATCACGGTGGCCAACTCGCTGTCGGTGTCGGCCCAGCTGGCGCTGCCCGACTGGGTGCGCGCGCGCGGCATGTCGACCTACCAGATGGCGATCATGGGCGCGAGCGCGATCGGCGCGGCGCTGTGGGGCCAGGTGGCCACCGTCACGTCGCTGAAGCTGAGCCTGGCCATCGCCGCCGTGAGCGGCACGCTGCTGATGCTCGCGGCCATGCGCTGGGTGACCGACGTGAGCGGCGAGGACGACGTGCGCCCCGCCCAGGCGGGCTGGGCCGCCGGGCCGCCGGCCGAGGCGCCGCAGGAAGACGGCCGCGTGGTGATCACGGTCGAATACCTCATCGACCCGTCGCGCGCCGCGGCCTTCCACCTCGTGATGCAGCAGACCCGGCGCGCGCGCCTGGGCCAGGGCGCGATCGGCTGGGAGCTGCTGCACGACATCGCGCAGCCCGAACGCTACGTGGAGCAGATCGTGGACGAGTCGTGGACCGACCACCTGCGCCGCTTCAACCGCGCCACCGCCGCCGACATGGCGCTGCGCGAACGCCGCCTGGCCTTCCACCTGGGCGAGTCGCCGCCGGTGATCACGCGCTTCGTGGTGCGGCGCTGAGCAGCAGGGCCGTCAGCGGAAGAACGCCAGCCGCGCGAGGAAGGTGTGGTCGGCCTCCGCCGCCATCAGGCCGACCAGCACCAGCAGGCACAGCGGCGGCAGCAGGATCGCGTAGACCAGCGCCATCCGCTCCCACGCCATGTGCATGAAGACCGCGACGATGAGCCCGGCCTTGAGCAGCATGAAGACGATGATCAGGCCCCAGCGCAGGTAGCCCTGCACATGGAAGTAGTCGACCATGTACGACATCGCGCTGAGCACGAACAGGAGCCCCCAGATCTTCAGGTACAGGCCGATCGGGTGCTGCTGGCCGGTGGTGGCGTGGGTGTTGGTGGTGTTCATGGCGGTCCTCACCAGAGATAGAACAGCGCGAAGATGAAGACCCACACCAAGTCGACGAAGTGCCAGTACAGGCCCACGATCTCGACCACCTGGTAGTTGCCGGCCTTGTCGTAGTCGCCGCGCATCAGCTTGAAGGCCACCGCGAACAGCAGCACCACGCCGGCCGACACGTGCAGCCCGTGGAAGCCGGTGATCATGAAGAAGGCCGCGCCGAACTGCGCCGCGCCCATCGGGTTGCCCCAGGGCCGCACGCCCTCCTCGAGGATCAGCTTGGACCACTCGAAGGCCTGCATACCCACGAAGAGCTCGCCGAAGGTGGCGGTCACGAGCATCAGCGTGGCAGCGTTCACGCGGTCGCCGCGGTAGGCGAAGTTGACCGCCATCGCCATCGTGCCGCTGCTGCTGATGAGCACGAAGGTCATGATCGCGATCAGCAAAAGCGGCACGTCGGCCCCGCCCACGTGCAGCGCGAACACCTCGCTCGGATTCGGCCAGGCCACGGTGGTCGAGACGCGCACCGTCATGTAGCCCGTGAGGAAGCAGCTGAAGATGAAGATGTCGCTCAGCAGGAAGATCCACATCATGGCCTTGCCCCACGAGACGTGGAAGGCCTGGCGGTCGGACGACCAGTCGGCCACCAGCCCGCGCCAGCCGCTCGTGGCGACGGCGGAGCCGGTGAGGGTTGCTGCAGTGGTGGAGTTCATGCGAAGCCTCCTCACGCCGTGCCGCAGAGGACGCGTGCCACCTCCGGCGTCACCCACCCCAGCAGCGCGAACAGCGCCAGCCACACGGCCAGCATGAAGTGCCAATAGCGCGCGCACAGCGCGATGCGCCATCCGGCCCGGGCGGGGTCGGCCCACGCGACGCGCGCCGCCATCGCCCACCCGACCAGCCCGCCCGCCAGGTGCAGCCCGTGCATGGCGGTCAGCAGGTAGAAGAAGCTGCCCGACGGGTTGCCCGCCGGCAGCACCTGCGCGTGCGCCATCGCGGCCCAGGCCCACAGCTGCACGCCGAGGAAACCCACGGCGCACAGGCCGCCGGCCAGCAGCAGGCGGCGCATGCGCGCCGGGTCCACGCGGCGCGAGGCGGCTTCCAGTGCCACGCTGCTCGCCACCAGCAGCGCCGAGCTGAGCCACAGCTGCCACGGCAGCGCGAGCGCGACCGCGTCGCCGCTGCTCATGCGCATCACGTAGGCCACGGTGAACAGGGAGAACAGCGCGGTGACCACGCCCATGAAGACCCACAGGCCGATGCCCGCCGCGCTCGCGTGCGCGTCGCGCAGCCGCACGTCGCGGGGCAGGCCGCGCAGGCGCAGGGCGGCATCCGCGTTCATGCCGGTGCTCCCCGCGCGCCGCTCACCGGCACGTCGTCCTTGTCGTCGCTCGCCTGCGGCGGTGCGTTCTGCGCGATGAAGTCTTCCGCCGCGCCCGGCACGCCGTAGGCGTAGGCCCAGCGGTAGGCCACGGGCAGCCGCGGCCCCCAGTTGCCATGGCCGGGCGGCGTCTCGGGTGTCTGCCATTCGAGCGAAGCGGCGCGCCATGGATTGGCGCCGGCGGGCCTACCGCGCCACGCGCTCCAGGCCAGGTTGGCGATGAAGAGCAGCTGCGCCGCACCGACCACCAGCGCGACCACGGTGATGAATTCGTTCAGGCTGAAGGCCGACGGCGGAATGAACTTGTAGCCGTCGAAGTTGTAGTAACGCCGCGGCATGCCCAGCACACCGAGGTAGTGCATGGGAAAGTAGATCGCGTAGGTGCCCAGGAAGGTGATCCAGAAATGCAGCCGGCCGAGCCGGTCGTCCAGCATGCGCCCGGTGATCTTGGGGAACCAGTGGTAGATGCCGCCGAACACCACCAAGAGCGGCGCCACGCCCATCACCATGTGGAAGTGCGCCACCACGAAGTAGGTGCCCGACAGCGGGATGTCCACGCTCACGTTGCCCAGGAACAGCCCCGTGAGCCCGCCGATGACGAAGGTGCACACGAAGGCCAGCGCGAACAGCATCGGCACCGACAGGTGGATGTCGCCGCGCCACAGCGTGAGCAGCCAGTTGTAGACCTTGATCGCCGTGGGCACCGCGATGACCAGCGTGGTGGTGGCGAAGAAGAAGCCGAAGTACGGGTTCATGCCGCTCACGAACATGTGGTGCGCCCACACCACCACGCTGAGCCCGCCGATGGCCACGATGGCCCACACCATCGTGCGGTAGCCGAAGATGCGCTTGCGCGCGTGCACGCTGATCAGGTCCGACACGATGCCGAAGGCCGGCAGCGCCACGATGTAGACCTCGGGGTGGCCGAAGAACCAGAACAGGTGCTGGAACAGCAGCGGGCTGCCGCCCTTGTGGCCCGACAGCTGCCCCATCGACACCAGCGCCGGCATGAAGAAGCTGGTGCCGACCGTGCGGTCCAGCAGCAGCATCACGCCGCTGACGAACAGCGCCGGAAAACCCAGCAGCGCCAGCACCGTGGCCACGAAGATGCCCCACACCGTGAGCGGCATGCGCAGCAGCGTCATGCCCCTGCAGCGCGCCTGCAGCACGGTGGTCGCGTAGTTCAGCCCGCCCATGGTGGTGGCCACGATGAAGATCAGCAGCGACACCAGCATCAGCACGATGCCGCCGCCGTGGCCCGGCGTGCCGGGCAGGATCGACTGCGGCGGGTACAGCGTCCAGCCCGCGCCCGTGGGGCCGCCCGCGACGAAGAAGCTGGCCATCAGCACCACCACCGACAGCAGGTAGACCCAGAAGCTCAGCATGTTGAGGTAGGGAAACACCATGTCGCGCGCCCCCACCATGAGCGGGATCAGGTAGTTGCCGAAGCCGCCCAGGAACAGCGCCGTGAGCAGGTAGATCACCATGATCATCCCGTGCATGGTCACGAACTGGTAGTAGCGCTCGGCATTGATGAACTCGAACTGGCCCGGAAAGCCCAGCTGCAGCCGCATGAGGTTGGACAGCACGAGCCCGACCACGCCGACCGCGATGGCGGTGCAGGCGTACTGCACGGCGATCACCTTGTGGTCCTGGCTCCAGACGTAGCGGCGCAGGAAGCCCTGCGGCGCCGGGTGGCCGGCGTCGTCGTGCTCGTCGTCTTGAGTGAGCGCAGAAGAAGTCATCGCGCGGCCTTCTGTTCGGTGGCAGCCTGCGCCGGCGGGCTGCCCAGACTCTGGATGTAGGCCACCAGCGCGGCCAGTTCCTCGTCGCTCAGGTCGATCTTCGGCATCACCGGCGGGAAGCCCTTCACGTGGCGCGCCTGCGGGTCGCGGATGAAGCTGCGCAGATAAGCCTCATCGACCAGCGCCGTGCTGCCGTCGGCCATCGACTCGGTCTTGCCATACAGGCCCTTCCAGGTCGGCCCCACGCGTGTGCTGCCGTCGATGGTGTGGCAGGCCACGCAGCCCTTGGCGTCGGCCAGCGCGCGGCCCTGGTCGACGCGGCCGCCACCGCCGGCCGGTGCCTGGGCAGCTTGTGCCGCCTTGGCCGCCTGTGCCAGCTGCATCGCGCCGAAGGTCGGCAGCGCCGTGCGCCAGGCGTCGTAGGCCGCCGCGTCCTCCACCACCACGAAGCCGCGCATGTTCGGATGGCCCACGCCGCACAGCTGCGCGCACAGCGCCTCGTAGCGGCCCGCGACGGTGGGCGTGAACCAGAAGCGGCTCACCTGCCCCGGCACGATGTTCATGCGGGCGCGGATGGGTGGCACGAAGAAGTCGTGCAGCACGTCGTGGGAGCGCATCAGCACCAGCACCGGCTGGCCGATCGGCAGGTGCACCTCGTCGCCGGGAACCAGCAGGTCGTCCAGCCCCGCCGCGTCGGCCGGGTCGAGCCCGAAGGGGTTGGCGGCGCTGACGAAGCGCGCATCGGTCGCGCCCAGCTTGCCGTCCGCGCCCGGCAGGCGAAAGCGCCACTGCCACTGCTGGCCCAGCACCTCGAGCACGAGCGCGTCATGCGGCGTGCGCACGTAGTTCGCGTACACCACGAGGCCGGGCGCCAGCAGCGCCATGATGCCGACAGTGGTGGCGCCGATCAGCCAGCGCTCGAGCGTCTTGTTCTCAGGCGCATGCGGCGCCACGCGGCGCCCCTCGCGGTGGCGAAAGCGCACCACGGTGTAGGCGAGGAACACGTTGATGACGACGAAGAACAGGCCCGTGATGACCAGCGTGATGGTCAGCGTGTCGTCCATGCGCTGCCAGTTGGAGGCCAGCGGCGTCGTCCACCACGGGTTGACGAGGTGGAACGCCACCGAGGCCACCACGATGAGCAACAGGACGACGGCGATGGTCATGTGCTGCGCTCCCTGGGGTGGCCATCGGGGGTTCCGGGGATCGCATGCGCGGTGGCTTCAGCGGATCGCCGGAATCCGCGGCTCTTCGCCCTCGAAGCGGGCCTCGGGGTGCGTGGCCTCCAGCATCGCCTCGACCTCGCGCACGCGCGCGGGCGGCAGGTCGACCATCAGCAAAACCTGGCCCTGCGCGATGGCGCTCTCGAAGCGTGCCAGCCGCGGGCTCGGGATCGACACGCCGACCATGGTGGCCGACCAGGCGCCCACCACGCCGCCCAGCAGCGCCAGGCCCACGGCCACGGCCCACTCGGGCTCGTCGCCGAACACCGGGAACAGCAGCGCGGCCAGCAGCCCGACGACCACGCCGCAGGCGGTGCCGAGCACCCAGCCGGTCTTGGCGGCGTGAACGAGGTCGGAGGTCTGCCAGACGTTGGCCGCATGGAGCCCGGCCATGTCCTGGCCTTCGCGTGCGGCGAAATGCAGGTGCGCGATGTCGACACGCGCCCGCAGCAGATCGTGCATCGCCTGCCTGGCACTCGCCAGGTCCGGCAACAGCCAATAGATGCGTCTTTTCACGGCGCCTCCTTTCCGTCTTGCGACGAGCAAGAGACCATGCTTGAGTTATAGGCTCAAGAAGGGCCGCATTCAAGTCGGCGCGCCATCGGGACCGACCCGGTGAGTACGGAAGTTCGTCGGTTTCCAGAAGGGCAATTGCACTGAATAATCCGCCGCTCCAGGCCCCCCACGGCCTCATGAAAAACAAGAAGGAGCAGACGACATGCGCATGGAGCGAGGCCCCCGGTTTTCCCACTTTTCTCGGTTTTCTTTTCCCCGCCGTCATCCGGCATCCCCCCTTCCCTGGCTCGCGGCCGCCCTTGCAGGGCTCGCAGGCGGCGCCGCGCACGCGGCCTGCGGCCCCACCGCCACGCCGGTCACCGGCGACACCGTGGTCTGCGACGGCACCACGACCGTATCGCCCAGCGTGATCGCCACGCCGGGCAGCACCGGCGTCACCATCACCGTGAACAGCGGCGCCACGCTGACCACCAACGCCACGCAGGCGCTGCTGGTGCGCGATGCGAGCACCATCACCAACAACGGCACGATCACGGTGTCGGGCGGCTCGGGCTCGGCGCGCGCGGCGATGGTCGCCACGGGCAACGACAACACGCTGACCAACAACGGCACGCTGAGCACCACGAGCAGCGGCACCGCGGGCATCCTGGTGACGTCGAACAGCAGCACGCGCACGCGCATCACCAACAACGGCAGCATCGGCACCACGGGCCTCAGCTCGCACGGTATCTCGTTGCTGGGCCCGGGCAACACGGTGGTCAACAACGGCAGCATCTCGGCCATCGGCACCTCGGCCAAGGGCGTGTACCTGCAGGGCGGCAACCTCGTGGCCAACCTGCTGGTGAACACCGGCAGCATCGCCACCACGGGCGCCAACTCGCCGGCGGGCGGCGCCGACGCGGTGCATGCGAACACGCTCGGCGGCACCTTCTTCTCGCGCGTGGAGAACCGGGCCGGCGCCACGCTCTCGAGCGCCAACGGCTACGGCTACCGCGGCCAGAACGGCAACGACGTGCTGGTCAACGCCGGCACCATCGAAGGCCACGGCGGCACCGCCAGCACCGACGCGATCTACATGGGCGCGCTCGGCAACGGCACGCTGATCTTGCAGACCGGCTCGGTCATCAAGGGCGGCGCCGACGGCGGCGTCGGCAAGACGGCCAGCACCTTTCTCGAAGGCAGCGGCACGGTCGACAACGCCTTCCGCAACTTCCAGCACCTGACGATGCGCGGCGCCGCGTGGTCGTGGCAGACCGACGCGAGCTTCTCGGATTCGATCCGCGTCGAGTCCGGCCGCTTCACCCTGCCCGCCACGCTGACCAGCCCCGTCATCACGGTGTTGCCCGGCACCACGGTGGCCGGCACCGGCACCTTCGCGGGCAACGTCACCAACCAGGGCACGCTGCTGCCTGGCCCGAACGACGGCGTCGGTTTCGGCGCCTTCACGGTGCGCGGCAACTACGTGGGCGACAGCGGCGCGCTGCTGCAGGTCAACACCGTGCTGGCGGGTGACAACGCGCCCTCGGACAAGCTGGTGATCGACGGCGGCGCGGCCACGGGGTCCACCGGCCTGCGCGTGGTGAACCGCGGCGGCCTGGGCGCGCCCACGCTGGCCGACGGCATCCTGGTGGTGCAGGCCGTCAACGGCGGCACCACGGCCGACCACGCGTTCTCGCTGACCCAGGCGGTGGAGGCCGGGGCCTACAACTACCGGCTGTTCCGCGGCGGCGCGACGGGCAATAACCGCGACAACTGGTACCTGCGCAACAACGGCTACCTCGTGGGCGGCACCGTGGTGGGCTCGCTGGAGGAAGCCGCCGAGGTGATCGCCGAGACAGGCTCGCCGGCGACGGTGGAGCAGGTCAAGCTCTACCGGCCCGAGGTGCCGCTGTACAGCGCCCTGCCGATCGCCGTGCGCCGCCTCGGGCTGGCGCAGCTGGGCACCTTCCACGACCGGCAGGGCGATGCGCAACTGCTCGCGGACGGTGAAGGCCGGCAGGCCTCGTGGGGCCGCGTGTTCGGCGAAAGTACGCGGCAGCGCCTGCGCGGCGATGCGAACCCGCAGTTCGACGGCAGCGTGAGCGGCCTGCAGCTGGGCCACGACTTCCTGGCGGCCACCGACGGCGCGGGCGGGCGCCACCGCGTCGGCGTGCTGGGCGGCTACACGCGGGCCAGCGGCCACGCGAGCGGCGTCGCTGGCGGCACCACCAACGAGGCGGCCGGCCGGCTCACCGTCGAGGGCTACAGCCTGGGCGCCTACTGGACGCGCATCGCGAGCAGCGGCTGGTACAGCGACGCCGTGCTGCTGGCCACGCGCTACAAGGCCGATGCGCGCTCCACCCTGGGGCGCGGCGGCCGTCCGCACGGCACCAGCGTGACCGCATCGCTCGAGGCCGGCTACCCGCTGGCTCTGAGCGACACCGTCACGCTGCAGCCGCAGGTGCAGCTCATCTGGCAGCGCAGTTCGCTCGACGACTTCGACGACGGCCTCTCGCGCGTGCGCTTCGAGCGCGACAACGCCGTCACCGGCCGGCTGGGCGCACGGCTCGAAGGCCGCTTCGAGGCGGGTGGCGGTGTCTGGAAGCCCTACCTGAAGCTCAACCTGTGGCACACCTTCAGCGGCAGCAACGCCCTCTACTTCGGGCCGAGCGACCGGGTCGTGAACCGCCGCAACGCGAGCGCCCTCGAAGTGGGCGGCGGCATCGTCGGGCAGGTGAACAAGACGCTGTCGGTCTACGGCGGCCTGGCCTACACCAGCGCCATCGGCATCACCGAGCAGACCGGCGTGCAGGGCCAGCTGGGGCTGCGCATGCGCTGGTGACCCCGGGGCGCCGGGCGCCCGGACGGCTCGACTTTTGACCGTCCGTGCAAATTTGATGGCATGCGGTTTGCTTGATAAAGATCAACGGGTATCCACGGATAGCCAGTCTTTTTTGACCGTATGGATAATTTAGCCCATCATCCCGTCCGCCCGCCACGAGGTACACCCCGATGAATCACCCCCCCTTGCGCAGCCGCTTCTGGTCCGACCTGACCAGTGAAGAGTTCTCCCGCCTCGACCGCGAACGGCTGATCGCCGTGCTGCCGGTGGGGGCGACCGAACAGCACGGCCCCCATTTGCCGATGTCGACCGACACCGCCACCATCGACGGCATGGTGCGCGCCAGCCTGCCCTACCTGCCCGACGACCTGCCGGTGCTGTTCCTGCCCACCGTGCCCTACGGCAAGAGCAACGAGCACTCGCGCTACCCGGGCACGCTCACGGTGTCGGCGAACACGCTGATCTCGCTGTGGAAGGACGTCGGCGCCTGCGTCGCCAAGGCCGGCGTGCGCAAGCTGGTGCTCTACAACAGCCACGGCGGCCAGATGAGCGTCATGGACATCGTGGCGCGCGACCTGCGCGAAGAGCACGACATGATGGTCGTGGCCGCCAACTGGTACACGCTGGGCCTGCCCGAGGGCCTGTTCACCGCGCACGAAGGCAAGCACGGCATCCACGCCGGCGACCTCGAGAGCTCGGTGATGCTGCACCTCACGCCCGACTACGTGCGCAAGGATCAGTTCCAGAATTTCGGCTCCATGACCGAGCAGCTGGCGGCCGAGAACAAGTTCCTGTCGATCACGCCCAGCGGCAAGCTCGGCTGGCAGATGCACGACATCAACCCCGCCGGCGCCGCCGGCGACGCCACCCGCGCCAGCGCCGAGAAGGGCGCGGCGGTGCTCGACCACGTGGGCAAGCGCTTCGTCGAGCTGCTGCACGAGATCGACCGCTTCCCGCTCTCGCGCCTGGCCAACGTTCCGGCCTGGCGCTGACGCCAAGGAGTCCCATGGAAAGCACCACGCCATCCACGCCGCCCCTGGTCCGCCTGCGCAACGTCGGCAAGCGTTTTGCCAACGGCACGCTCGCCCTGCAGGGCATGACGCTCGACATCGGCGAGCACGACTTCGTCAGCTTCCTGGGCCCCTCGGGCTGCGGCAAGAGCACCGCGCTGCGGCTGATTGCCGGGCTCACCCGCATCAGCTCGGGCGACATGCAATGGTCGGGCGCCAACACCGGCAGCGCCAAGGACAGCAAGAGCGACCGCGACCTGGGCTTCGTGTTCCAGGAACCCACGCTCATGCCCTGGACCAAGGTGTTCGACAACGTCTGGCTGCCGCTGAAGCTCGCGGGCATGAGCCGCGACGAAGCCGCGCCGGTGGTGCAGCACGTGCTGGAACTGGTCGGCCTGTCTCGCTTTGCCGACGTGTACCCGCGCGAGCTCTCGGGCGGCATGAAGATGCGCGTGTCGATCGCGCGCGCGCTGGTCACGCACCCGCGCCTGCTGCTCATGGACGAGCCCTTTGCCGCGCTCGACGAAATGACGCGCATCAAGCTCAACAACGACCTGCTGGCCATCTGGCGCGAGCACCGCTTCTCGATCGTGTTCGTCACGCACAGCGTGTACGAGTCGGTGTATTTGTCGAACCGCATCGTCGTGATGGCAGCGCGCCCGGGCCGCGTGATCGACGAGATCGCCATCGACGAGCCTTACCCGCGCGGCGAGGCCTTCCGCACCTCCAGCCGCTACAACGCGCACTGCACGGCTGTTTCGCAATCTCTGCACGGAGCGCTCCATGGCCTCGACATCGACCATTGAAACCGTGATGCCCCTCGACACCACCAACGAAGCCACGCCGTCCGCCGAGACGCTGCGCGCGCACGAAGACAAGCTGCGCCGGCGCGAGGCCACGCTGCGCATCGTCGTGCCGGTCGTCATCGTCGCGGCGCTGCTGCTGGTGTGGGAATGGATGGTGCGCGCCAACGACATCCCGCACTACATCCTGCCCGCGCCCTCGCTGATCCTGCGCACGCTGTTCGACAACTGGGGTTCGCTCTCGGGCGCGCTGTGGTTCACGGTGAAGCTCACGCTGCTGGCGCTGGGCGCCGCCATCGTCGGCGGCGTGCTGCTGGCGATTGCCTTCGCGCTGTTCAAGTGGGTGGAGATCGGCCTGTTCCCGATCGCCGTGATCCTGCAGGTGACGCCGATCATCGCGATCGCGCCGCTGATCCTGATCTACGTGTCGAGCACCACCGCGGCGCTCTTGCTGTGCGCGTGGATCGTGGCCTTCTTCCCCATCCTGTCGAACACCGTCATCGGCCTGAAGAGCGCCGACAGCAACCTGCGCGACCTGTTCCAGCTGTACAAGGCCTCGCCCTGGCAGACCTTCCGCTACCTGCTGGCGCCCAGCGCGCTGCCGTACTTCATGGCGGGCCTGAAGATCGCCGGCGGCCTGAGCCTGATCGGCGCGGTGGTGGCCGAGTTCACGGCCGGCACGGCGGGCAAGGAAACGGGGCTGGCCTCGCGCATCCTCGAATCGAGCTTCCGCACCGAGATCCCGATGATGTTCGCGGCGCTGCTGCTGGTGTCGCTGCTGGGCATCGTGATCTTCATCGTGTTCGCGGCCCTGTCGCGGCTGGTGCTCGGCCACTGGCACGAGAGCGAGATGCGCCGTGAACGCTAGAACCCCGCTGTCCACCGTCGACTGGGACGCCGTGCGCGAGGACCTGCGCGGCCTGAACGTGATCGCCACGCCCAGCCAGCGCAAGCAGCTGTCGAAGGACTTCTACTGGTACAGCCCGATCCTCACGGCGCAGCTCGCGGGCTGCGTGGCCGACCTCGTGGTCAAGGTCAGCACCGAGGACGACGTGCGCCAGGCCGCGGCCGTGGCCGCGAAGTGGAAGCTGCCGCTCACCGTGCGCGCCGGCGGCACCGGCAACTACGGCCAGTGCGTGCCGCTCGAAGGCGGGCTCGTGCTCGACGTGACGCAGATGTGCCGAGTGCTCGACCTGGCCGAGGGCCGCATCCGTGTCGAGGCCGGCGCGCGCATGCACGACATCGACCTGGCCGCGCGCGAGACCGGACAGGCGCTGCGCATGTGGCCCTCGACCTGGCACGTGGCCAGCATCGGCGGCTTCATCGCGGGCGGCTTCGGCGGCATCGGCTCGTTCCGCCACGGCATCCTGCGCGACCCGGGCAACCTGCTGCGCGCGCGCGTGATGACGGTGGAGCGCGAGCCGCGCGTCATCGAGCTGGTGGGCGACGAGATCCAGCAGGTGCACCACGCCTACGGCACCAATGGCGTGATCCTCGACGTGGAAGTGGCGCTGAGCCCGGCGGTCGACTGGGTGCACTGCACGGCGCTGTTCGACACCTACCGCGGCGCGCTCGACTTCGGCATCGCCGCGCAGGCGCCCTCGCTGGACATCTTCCTGCTGTCGACCGTGGAGGCGCGCTTCTCGCCCTACTACACGGCCATGGGCGACCGCTTTCCGCCCGACCGGCACGCGGTGTTCACCATGGTCTCGCCCGATTCCATGGCCGAATTCCGCGCGCTCGCGGCGGCGCACGGCGGCACCCTGTCGGTGGCCGGCACCGAGGCCGAGCTGCAGGCCGAGGGCCTGCCGCCGGCCTACGAGTGCGCCTTCAACCACACGACGCTGCAGGCGCTGAAGGCCGACCGCAGCTGGACCTACCTGCAGGTGGCCTACGCCCAGCCCTTCGATCCGGCCGTGGTCGAGCGCCACATGCAGATCTTCGGCGACGACGTGCTGCAGCACCAGGACTTCGCGCGCGCCAACGGCCAGTGCGGCACCTTCGGCATCCTGCTCGTGCGCTGGAAGGGCGAGGCCCACCAGTACGAGGTGATGCGCGAGATCGAGTCGCAGGGCGGCGCGCAGATCTTCAACCCGCACGTCTTCACCATCGAGGACGGCGGCATGAAGACCATCGACACGCAGCAGATCGAGTTCAAGAAGCGCAGCGACCCGATGGGCCTGATGAACCCCGGAAAAACGCGCGGCTGGACGCCCGACATGGCCGTCGAGCGCTGAAAACAATTAGTCTTCGCATCCCGTCCCCACCCCAACCTCCACAGGAGTCCGTCCCCATGCGCATCCCCGCTTTCTCTCTCCGGCCGCTGGCCTTCGGCCTGGCCCTCGCAGGTGCTGCCTTCGCCGCGCACGCTCAGGAAAAAGTGGTGTTCGCCACCAACTGGAAGGCACAGGCCGGCCACGGCGGCTTCTACCAGGCGCTGGTGGACGGCACCTACAAGAAGTACGGGCTCGACGTGGAAATCATGCAGGGCGGCCCGATGGTCAACAACCGGCCCATGCTGCCGGCCGGCAAGATCGACTTCCTGATGACCGGCAACCTGCTGCAGTCCTTCGACAACGTGAAGAACGGCGTGCCCACCGTGGTGGTCGCGGCCATCTTCCAGAAAGACCCGCAGGCCATGTTCGCCCACCCGGGCCAGGGCTACGACACCTTCAAGGACATGACCAAGGCGCCCGTGGCCTTCATCGGCAAGGACGGCCAGTTCAGCTTCTGGCAGTGGATGAAGTCGGAGCACGGCTTCAAGGACGCGCAGCTCAAGCCCTACACCTTCAACGTGGGCCCGTTCCTGGCCGACAAGAAATCCATTCAACAGGGCTACGCCATCTCGGAGCCGCTGTCGATCAAGGCCCAGGCCGGCTTCGACCCGGTGGTGCACCTCCTGGCCGACCACGGCTTCTCGACCTACGCCACCACCATCGAGACCCGCGCCGACCTCATCAAGACCAAGCCCGAGACGGTGCGCAAGTTCATCGAGGCCTCGATCCTCGGCTGGAACAACTACCTGTACGGCGACAACAAGGCCGCCAACGAGCTCATCGCCAAGACCAACCCCGACGCCACGCCGGCCGCGCTGCAGGGCTCCATCGACCTCATCAAGAAGATGGGCATCATCGACAGCGGCGACTCGCTCACCAAGGGCATCGGCGCGATGGACGAGGCGCGCGTGAAGGACTTCTACGAGAAGATGGTCAAGGCCGGCCTGTACAAGCCGGGCGAGATCGACCTGTCGAAGGTCGCGACCACGCAGTTCGTCAACAAGGGCGTCGGTGTCGACATCCGCAAGAAGCTCACCGGCAAGTAATTCGCTTCGTTTTTTCCCGTGGGTCGCGCGGGGCTTGCGCCGGGGTCAGATGCCGGCGCCTGGGTTGCCATAAGGCACGCGCGGCCTTTTATCCCTGGGCTCTGACCCCGTCTCGCCGAAAGGATCTGTTTTCACTCAAGCGCCCTCGCGAAGCCCTGTTGCGCGGTGCAGTGCAAGGCGCCCTGAGCGCCGTGTAGCACCGCTACACAAGCGAAGGGCAACGCCGCAATGCGCCGCGCAACAGGGCTTCCCTCCGGGCTGGCCCCGCCATACGGCGTCTGCTTTGTCGGCCGGCTTGACCATGGATGACCATGGCCTGCGCCGCCCTTCGCGCATCCACCGCATGGCGGGGCCAGCGCGAGGGCGCTTGAGTGAAAACAGATCCTGTGCGAACCGGCCCGAACCATGAAAACGCTCGTCGTCCACTGCCATCCGAATCCTGACAGCTTCAACCACGCGCTGTACCGCACCGCCCTCGAGGCCCTCACGCCGCGACATCCCGTCAAGGCCATCGACCTGTACGCCGAGGGCTTCGACCCGACGCTGACACGCGAAGAGCGCATCGCCTACCTCGACAACCCCGAACTGATCCGCGAACGCGTGAAACCCCACGTCGAAGCGCTGCTGTGGGCCGAACACCTGGTGTTCGTGTACCCCACCTGGTTCCATGGACCGCCGTCCATGCTCAAGGGCTGGCTCGAGCGCGTGTGGCTGCCGGGCGTGGCCTTCCTGCCCGCCGAGCGCAAGGGGCAGCTGGTGAAGTCGGGCATGCGGCACATCCGCCGGCTGACGGTGGTGACCACGGGCGGCTCGCCGCGCTGGTTCGTGATGGCCATCGGCGACCCGGGGCGGCGGCTGTTCACGCGCGCGCTGCGGGCGCTGTTCGCGTGGCGCTGCAAGGTGACGTGGCTGCAGCTGCACGACATGAACGCCGTCACCGACCGCGACCGCACCCATTTCATCGCGCGCGTGGCGCGCACGCTGCACAACATCCAGTAGACACGCAGGGAGACACACACCATGAGCCTCGAACGCACGCTGACCGTCCGTGTCGAACGCATCTCGCGCCAGACGCCGGAAATCCTGGCCTTCGAGCTGACGCACCCGTGGGGCCGGCCGCTGCCCGGCTACGAGGCCGGCGCGCACATCGACGTGCACATGCCCGGCGGCTTCTCGCGCCAGTACTCGCTGGCGCGCGCGCCCTCGGGCACGGGCGGCTACGTGATCGGCGTGAAGCGCGAACACGCCAGCCGCGGCGGCTCGGCCTCGATGCACGAGCGCGTGCGCGAGGGCGACCTGATTGCGATCAGCGCGCCGCGCAACACCTTCCCGCTGCGCGCCGAGGCCCGGCGCCACCTGCTGCTGGCCGGCGGCATCGGCATGACGCCGCTGCTGGCGATGGCGCAGGCGCTGGCCGCACGCGGCGCCGACTTCACGCTGTGCGTGTTCGCGCGCAGCGAGGAGCACCTGGCCTTTGCCGAGGCGCTGCACGCGCCCGCGCTGGCGCCGCACCTGAAGCTGCACCTGGACCAGGGCGACGCGACGCAGCGCATCGACCTGCGCGCGCTGCTGGCCGAGCGCGCGCCCGACACCCACCTGTACGTGTGCGGCCCCGGCGGCTTCATGCAGGCGGTGCGCGAGGCCGCCGCGCACTGGCCCGAAGACGCGCTGCACACCGAGTACTTCGCCGCGCCCACCGGCACGGCCGCCGCCACCACGGGCCTGCCCTTCACGCTGAAGCTGGCGCGGCGCGGCATCGAGGTGCCGGTGGCGGCCGACCAGACCGCGGTCGATGCCTTGCACGAAGTCGGCATCGACATCCCCGTGTCGTGCCAGCAGGGCCTGTGCGGCACCTGCGTGGTCGAGGGCGATGGCGACGGCGCCGAGCACCGCGACTTCTGCCTCACGGGCACCGAGCGGCGCACCAAGGTGGCACTGTGCTGCTCGCGCGCCAAGGGCCTCGACCTGGTGCTGCAGCTGTGAGCGTGACGGACACCGACAGCGAAGCCCCCGCCACGCGCGGGCGTTCGCGCAAGTACACGCAGGTGCTGGGCCTCATCAACCAGGCGGCCATCGAGGTGTTTGCCAGCGAGGGGCTGGCCGGCGCGTCGACGCAGGCCATCGCCGACAAGGCGGGCCTGTCGAAGGCGCAGCTGCACTACTACATCGAGAGCAAGGAGGCGCTGTACCGCCAGGTGCTGCAGGACATCCTGACCGACTGGATCGTGGTGTTCGGCTTCAGCGACGAGGCCTTCGGCCCGCGCAAGGTGCTGGGCGACCTGATCCAGCGCAAGATGATGTTCTCGTTCGAGCATCCGCTGCGTTCGCGCATCTTCACCGCCGAGATGATGCGCGGCGCACCCGTCATCAACAGCATGATGGACACGAGCAAGCAGCGCACCGACCAGGCCGCCGCCGTGATCCAGAACTGGATGAACCAGGGCCTCATGGACAAAGCCGACCCGATGCTGGTGCTGTTCCACATCTGGGCCGTGACGCAGTTTTATGCCGACCACGCCACGCAGGCCGCCTACTACCGCAACACGGCGCAGCAGGGCGACGACAAGGACCGGCGCTACCTGATCGAGCAGGTGACGGAGTTCCTGCTCAAGGGCGCGGGCGTCAAGTAGCGCTGCGCTGCGGCAGGTACATGGTGGCTTCCACTTCCACCAGCACCTCGTCGCCCGGCAGGAAGCGCGACACCTCGACCACCGTGCTCACCGGCGGCTCGCCCGGATAGAACAGGCCGCGCACGCGGTTGTAGAAGGCGTAGTGCGGCAGGTGGCGGAAGTACTGCACCAGCTTCACCACGTCTTCCATGGTGCCGCCGTGCTCGGCCGCGATCTGGCGGATGCGCTCCAGCACGAACCAGCTCTGCGCCACGATGGGCGCCTCGAAGACGTCGACCGACATCTGGCCTGTGGCGTAGCCCACGCCCTGCAGCGCGGTGCGGGCTTCTTCCGGGATGGCGTCGTAGCCCGCCACCGCGCGGCGCGTGGCCGGGTCGACGGCGACCACGCCGCTCATGAAGACGAAATCGCCGACGCGCTTGGCGGCGGCATAGTTGGCCATCGGCTTGCCCATGCTCATGGTGTGTTCTCCAGTGCCCGGCCTGCGCGGTAGACGGTGCGTTGCCGTCCGCGCGGGCCGATGAGTTCGTGTTCGTCGGTGGCGGCCAGCACCACCAGGTCGGCCGGGCAGCCCGGCGCGATGCGACCGTCCCACGCGAGGCCCAGCGCCTTGGCGGGGTTCACGGTGATGGTGTCGAGCCAGTCGGCGGCGGGCGCCAAGTGCGCCATCTGCACGCCCAGGCCGAAGGTCTCGAGCAGGTCGTAGCTGCCGTAGGGATAGAAGGCGTCCTGCACGTTGTCGGTGGCCAGGCTGGCGCGCAGGCCGTGCGCCGCGGCCTCGCGGATGCGCGTGATGCCGCGCGCCACGGGCGTGCGGTCCCACGCGCCCTGCAGGTAGAGGTTGGTGGTCGGCAGCGCGACCAGGTGCAGCCCGGCGCCGGCGCACAGCGTGAGCGTTTCTGCGGCCACCGCATCGTCCTGCACCGAGAGCGAGCAGGCGTGGCCGCAGACCACGCGGCCCTTGAAGTCGCGCGCGCGCACCAGCTGCGCGATGCTGCGCAGGCCGCTGGCGTCGGTGTCCAGGCCTTCGTCGACGTGGAAGTCGAGCCCCAGCCCGTGCTGCTGCGCGAGGTCGAACACGCGGCCCAGCTTGGCGAAGAGGCCGTCGTTGCGGTAGATGAAAGCGCCCAGCGAACCGCCCGCGCGCTTCACGTCGCGCGCGATGCGCTCGCCGGCGGCGAGGTCGGCGAACACGTCGAGCGGCACGAGCGCGACGAACTGCAGTTCGATGCGGCCGGCCCACTCTTCGCGCAGCGCTTCGAACACGGCCAGCGCGGCCGGCGGCTCGGGCTCGACCCAGTCGAGGTGCGTGCGCAGCGCGCGCGTGCCGGCGCGCCAGGCCTCGTGCAGCGCGCGCTCCATGCGCAGGCGCAGCGAGGCGCCGGTCCAGCTCGCGCGGTGGCGGCCCATGCGCTCGATGGCGGTGAACAGGTCGCCCTGCGCGGCGCCGACGTCCTGCACGGTGAAGTTCTTGTCGATGTGCGCGTGCGCCTCGACGAGCGCGCTCAGCAGCGTGCCGCGCGCCTGCGTCTGCGAGGCGCTGGGCGCGATGGCCGCGACCTTGTCGCCCTCGATTGTGACGTCGAAGACCTGCGCATCGCCCGCTGCTGCGAAGCCCCGCAGCGGCGCCGGAATGCGCAGCGCTTCGAGCGTCGTCGTCATGCGCGCTGGCGCCAGTCGCGCAGCCAGCCCAGGCCGGCCGAGGTGCCGCCGGGCTCCATGCCGCGGCGCGGGCGGTACTCGCAACCGACCCAGCCTTGCCAGCCGCACTGCGCCGACACCTCGTCGATCACGCCGAAGAGGTAGTCGTAGTTCTGCTCGCCCACATCGGGCTCGTGGCGCTCGGGCACGCCGGCGATCTGCAGGTGGCCGACGCGGCCGGTCGGCAGGTACTGGCGCAGCTTCATCGCCACGTCGCCTTCGACGATCTGGCAGTGGTACAGGTCCATCTGCACCTTGAGGTTGGCGGCGCCCACGGTCTCGACGATCTGGTGCGCGTGGTCCTGCCGGTTGAGGAAGAAGCGCGGGATGTCGCGCGTGTTGATCGGCTCGATCAGCACGTCACGCCCGGCCTTCGCAGCCTCGGCCGCGGCCCAGCGCAGGTTCCCGACATAGACGGCCTCTGCCGCCTCGCGCGCGAGGCCTTCGGGCACGAGGCCAGCCATGACGTGGATGCGCGGGCAGTCGAGTGCCACGGCGTAGTCGATGGCCTTGGCAATGCCTTCGCGGAATTCGTCCTCGCGCCCCGGCAGGCAGGCCAGGCCGCGCTCGCCGCCGGCCCAGTCGCCGGGCGGGCCGTTGAACAGCACCTGCTGCAGGCCGTTGTGCTTCAGGCGGGCGACGATGTCTTCCTTGCTGAAGTCGTAGGGAAAGAGGTACTCGACGGCCTGGAAGCCGTCTTTCGCGGCGGCGTCGAAGCGGTCGAGAAATGCGAGCTCCGGGTAGAGCATCGAGAGGTTGGCGGCGAATTGGGGCATGGGGGTGTTTGTACTACCAGCGCGCACCGAAAGTGCGGCGCAGTTCATCGATCTGGTCGGGGGTGAGCGGTGCGGGCCGGGTGGCCTGCGTGAGCACCTGCAGGCGGGCGGTTTCTTCGAGCTCTTCGAGCACGGCCATGGCCGCGGCCGGCGTCTCGTGCCAGACGTTGGGGCCCAGGCGCGCGAGCATCGCCGCGCGGATCGGCGTGCCGGCCGCGCCGTAGCGCGCGATGGTTTGCGCCACCTGTTCGGCCGCCTCGGGTGCGCCGGGGCGGTGGTACGGGATGACCGGCACGTGGCCGACCTTCATCACGAAGTAGGGCGTGAGCGCGGGCAGCAGTTCGGCTTGCGGGTTGCCCAGGGTCAGGGCCACGCAGTGCGTGCTGTGCGTGTGGATCACGCAGGCCGTGGCGGCATCGAAGCCGCGCGCGGCGGCGTAGATGCGCGTGTGCAGCGCGATGGTCTTGCTGGCGCGGTCGCCGCCGGTCTGCTGGCCCTGCGCATCGAGCCGCGCGAGCCGCGCGGGGTCGAGAAAGCCCAGGCAGGCGTCGGTCGGCGTGATGAGGAAACCGTCGTCCAGCCGCACGCTGATGTTGCCGGCCGTGGCGTGCACGTAGCCGCGCTCGAACAGGCTGCGGCCGACGCGGCAGATTTCGTCGCGGGCTTCGTTCTCGGTCATGCGAGCACTGTAAAAGCTTTGGTGAAGAAATCGTCGCTGCCGAAGTTGCCCGACTTCAGCGTGATGTGCAGCCCGGCTTCGGGCGCGGCATCGGAGCGCGCATGGCACCACGGCACGCCGGGGTCGATCTGCGGGCCGATCTGCATCTGCGCGATGCCCAGCGCCTGCACGCAGGCACCCGAGGTCTCGCCGCCGGCCACCACCAGCTGGTGCACGCCGCGCTCGACCAGGCCGCGCGCGATGGCGGCGATGGTGCGTTCGACCATCGCGCCGGCTTCTTCCACGCCGAGCCGTCCCTGCACCGACTTCACGGCGCCGGCCTCGGCGGTCGAGTAGACGAGCACAGAACCCTTGTCGATGAGCGGTGCGGCCCAGGCCAGCACCTCGGCGGCCACATCGACGCCCGCCGCGATGCGCAGCGGGTCGATGGCCATGGCCGCGCCGCCGCGCTGAATGAAGTCGAGCACCTGCCGGTTGGTGGCCAGCGAGCAGCTGCCCGAGACCACCGCCGTCTTGCCGCCGGCCTTCGGCAACGCGCTGGCCTGCGACGACGGCACGAGGCCGAAGTTGGCCGGCAGGCCGATGGCCACGCCCGAGCCCGCCGTGAGCAGCGGCAGCTTCGCGAGGGCCGGGCCCATGCGCAGCAGGTCGTCGTTCGAGACCGCGTCGACGATGGCGATCGACACGCCCTCGGCCTTCAGCTGCGCAATGCGTTCTTCGATGGCCGCTGCGCCGCGTGCGACCACCGCGTGGTCGATGAGCCCCACCTTGCGCGTGCACTGCGCCTGCAGCACACGCACGAGGTTGGGGTCGGTCATCGGCGTGAGCGGATGGTTCTGCATGCCGCTCTCGTTGAGCAGCACGTCGCCCGCGAACAGGTAGCCCTTGAACACGGTGCGCTTGTTGTCGGGGAAGGCGGGCGTGGCGATGGTGAAGTCGCATTGCAGCGCGTCCATCAGCGCCTCGGTCACGGGGCCGATGTTGCCTTGGGCCGTGCTGTCGAAGGTCGAGCAGTACTTGAAGTAGATCTGCTGCGCGCCCTGCGCCTGCAGCCAGCGCAGCGCATCGAGCGACTGCGCGATGGCCTCGGCCGGCGCGATGGTGCGCGACTTGAGCGCGACCACGACCGCATCCACGTCGGCATCGAGCGGGCCGGCCGGCACGCCGATGGTCTGCACCACGCGCATGCCGGCGCGCACGAGGTTGTTGGCCAGGTCGGTGGCGCCGGTGAAGTCGTCGGCGATGCAGCCGAGCACGAGCTTCGCCATCGCTCAGCCCTTCAGCGCCAGCGTGACCGCCTGCGCGTTCTCGCGCACGTAGTCGCGCAGGATGGCGTCGAAGCTGGCGTCGGCCTTCAGGCCCAGCGCCTCGGCGCGCGCGGCGTGGATGCGGCTGGGCCAGCTGGTGACGATCTTCGCGATGGCGGCGTCGGGCTCCCAGTCGATGAGGGCGGTGGCCTCGGTGCCGGCGATGCGCTCGAGCGCCTGCGCCATCTCGCGCACGGTGGTGGTCAGCGCGGGCAGGTTGACGGCGGTGCGCGCGCCCCATTCGGCGGCGCCGGCGGTGGCCGCGCGCACGATGCCGGCGACGGTGTTGCCGGGCGAGGCCAGCGCGACCGGCGTCTCGGGCGCCACGGGGCAGCGTGCGCGCACGCCGGCCAGCGGCTCGCGCAGCATGCCGCTCAGGAAGCTGGAGGCCGCGCCGTTCGGACGACCCGGGCGCACCGACACCGTCATGAGCCGCACGTTGCGGCCCTGCACGAAACCCTTGCGCGTGTAGTCGGCCACCAGTTGCTCGCCGATGAACTTCTGGATGCCGTAGCTGTTCTGCGGCGTGGGCAGCGTGGTGTCTTCGATCACCGCGGGCAGGCGCTGCTCGGGCGAATCGCCGAACACGGCGACGGAGCTGGAGAACACGAACACGGGTGCATGGCCCGCGCTGCGGCAGGCGTCGAGCAGGGCGCGCGTGGTGTCCAGGTTGCTGCGCATGCCGAGGTCGAAGTCGGCCTCGCACTCGCCGCTCACGGCGGCGGCAAGGTGGAACACGGCGTCGGTGTCGGCCAGCGGCAATGCGCCATTGGCGGCCTGCTCGTACAGGTCGCCCTGCACGAACTGGATGCGCGCGTCGGCGGCGAGGTCGGCGGGCGGCGGCACGCGGTCGGCCAGTGTGATGCGTGCGATGTCTTGAGGCTGGCCGCCAGCCAGTGCGAGCGGGCCGCCGGCGAGCAGGGTGCGGGCGAGGCGGGCGCCGAGGAAGCCGCAGCCGCCGGTGATGAGAACGTTCATGGTGTGTGTCTTTCCTGGGTCGGTGGAGCGCAGGCGCTCGATGCTATTTTTTCGATTCTTTCGCAGCAGGCAGTTCGATGCCCGGGAAGATCTTGATGACCGCGCTGTCGTCCTCGCGCGCGAAGCCGGCCGTGGAGGCCTGCATGAACATCTGGTGCGCGGTGGACGACAGCGGCAGCGGAAACTTGCTGGCGCGCGCCACGTCGAGCACCAGGCCCAGGTCCTTCACGAAGATGTCGACGGCCGACAGCGGCGTGTAGTCGCCCGCGAGCACGTGGGCCATGCGGTTCTCGAACATCCAGCTGTTGCCGGCGCTGTGGGTGATGACCTCGTACAGCGCGTCGGGGTTCACGCCTTCGCGCAGGCCCAGCGCCATGGCCTCGGCCGCGGCGGCGATGTGCACGCCGGCCAGCAGCTGGTTGATGACCTTCACCTTGCTGCCCGCGCCGGCCGAATCGCCCAGGCGGTAGACCTTGGCGGCCATCGCGTCGAGCATCGCGCCGGCCTTCTCATACGCCGCGGGGGTGCCGGCGGTCATCATCGTCATCTGGCCGCTCGCGGCCTTGGCGGCGCCGCCGGAGATCGGCGCGTCGAGGTACAGGATGCCCTGCTGCGCGAGGCGCGCTTCGAGCGCCACCGACCAGTTCGGGTCCACGGTGGAGCACATCACGAACAGGCTGCCGGGCTTCATCGATGCCGCGCAGCCGGGCGTGGTGCCGTCGCCGAACAGCACCGACTCGGTCTGCGCCGCGTTGACGACCACGCTGACCACGATGTCGCACTGCGCACCGAGCGCGGCCAGCGTGTCGCAGGCCGTGCCGCCTTCGCGCGCGAAGGCTTCGGCGACGCCGGGGCGCACGTCGAACACATGCGGTGCATGGCCCGCGCGGCGCAGCGATTGCGCCATGCCGCTGCCCATGGCGCCCAGGCCCACAAGGCCGACGACGGGGGTGGTGCTGGAAGAAGAAGTCATGTCGTGCGTCCTTCGATCAGCGGTTGACCAATTGCTTGGGCGTGAGCCACACGCCGATGGCGCCGAGCACCAGCGCGCCGGCCAGCACGTACATGCCGATCTGCGTGCTGCCCGTGAGGTCCTTCAGGTAGCCGATGAGGTACGGGCTCACGAAGCCCGCGAGGTTGCCCACCGAGTTGATGACCGCAATGCCTGCTGCCGCCGCCGTGCCCGAGAGGAAGGCGGTGGGCAGCGACCAGAACAGCGGCGCGCAGGTGAGCACGCCGGCTGCGGCGAGCGACAGGAAGGTCAGCGACACGACCGTGTTCTGCGTGTACGAGGCCGCGACCGTGAAGCCCACGGCGCCCATCATCGCGGGGATGATCAGGTGCCAGCGGCGTTCGCGGCGCGCGTCGGCGCTGCGGCCGAACAGGTTCATCGCGACGATCGCGCACAGGAACGGAATGGCGCTCAGCAGGCCGATGTTGAAGTTGCCCTGCACGCCCGTGGCCTTCACCAGCGTGGGCAGCCAGAAGGTCAGCGCGTACTGGCCCATGACGAAGGCGAAGTAGATGAGCGCCATCCACCACACGCGCGTGTCGCGGAACATCGCGCCCACCGAGTGCGGGCCCTTGGCGCCGTGCGCCTGGTCGCGGTCGACCTCGCGCTGCAGCAGGTTCTTCTCTTCAGGCGAGAGCCAGCGTGCGTGCTTGATGCCGTTGTCCAGGTAGAACAGCACCATCACGCCCACCAGCACGGCGGGAATGGCTTCGATGATGAACATCCACTGCCAGCCGTGCATGGCCGACACGCCATGGAAGGCGTCCATGATCCAGCCCGACAGCGGGTTGCCGAAGATGCCCGCCACGGGAATCGCCGACATGAACACCGCGATGATCCGCGCGCGCCGGTGCGACGGGTACCAGTGCGTCAGGTACAGGATCACGCCGGGGTAGAAGCCCGCCTCGGCCACGCCGAGCAGGAAGCGCAGGATGTAGAAGCTGGTCGGCGTTTCCACGAACACGAAGCAGGCCGACAGCAGGCCCCAGGTGATCATGATCCGCGCGATCCACACGCGCGCGCCCACGCGGTTGAGCAGCAGGTTGCTGGGCACTTCGAACAGGAAGTAGCCCAGGAAGAAGATGCCGGCACCGAGGCCGAACACGGTTTCGCTGAAGCCGAGGTCCGCGCCCATCTGCAGCTTGGCGAAGCCGACGTTCACGCGGTCGAGGTACGCGACCACGTAGCACAGCATCAGGAAGGGCACGAGGCGCCAGAACACCTTGGCGTAGGCGCGTTTTTCGAGCGCGGCGTCGGGCGCGTCAGCCGCGAGGGGCGCGCCGGCCTGGAGGGTGGAAGTCATTGGGAGGGAGTCCGCTGGATGAAAAAACGGGGCCGTCCCGTCACCCTGCGGCGCGGTCGCCCCTTACTTGTCAGGTCATCATACAAATTTAAGACAAGCTCCCGGATACGGGATAACCCGCACATTCTGCCCCTGCCGAAAAATTGTGAGCGTGTGCTTACTTGCCCGCAGGCCAGCCTTCGACCAGGGGTCGGGCGAGCTGGGCGCCTTCCTGCTGCCAGAAAGCCGGGTCGGCCTGCTCGATGCGGCGGATGGCGTTGTCCATGTGGGCCTTGGCGGCCTCGCGCGCGGCCAGCGGGTCGCCGGCGTCGATGGCCTCGACGATGCGCGCGTGCTCCTGCGCCACTTCGCGCACGAAGTCGGCGCGGCGCGCCTCGTTGGCGCGCGTGACGCGGGTGGCGCCATGCAGGAACTGCCGCAGGTACTGCAGCGTGCCGATGAGGAAGGGGTTGCGCGCGGCCTCGGCGATGGCGCGGTGAAAGCGCACATCCTCGTCGGCCCCGTTGCCGCCCATCGACACCGCCGCGTGCAGCGCATCGATGGCGTCGCGGATGCGCAGCATGTCCTCGGGCGTGCGGCGCTCGGCCGCGAGCGCGGCCACCTCGGCCTCGAGCGCGCGGCGCAGCTCGACCATCTGCACCACCGCTTCGCGCGAGGCCACATGCGGCATCTCGAAGCGCAGCGGCTCCACGCCGGCAGCGCGCACGTACACGCCGCTGCCCTGTCGCGAATCGACCAGCCCGAGCGACTTCAGCCGCGACACCGCCTCGCGCACCACCGTGCGGCTCACGCCGAACTGGGTGGCCAACGCGGTCTCGGTGGGCAAGCGGTCGCCTTCCGACAAGCGCCCACTGCGCACCTCGGCCACGAGCGCTTCCGCCACCTGGTCGGCCAGGCGGACGGCGGGAGCAAGGGACTGGAAGCGGGCGGTCATGGGCGCGGGAAGGCGGTGGGGCCTGCGACTCTAACGCAGGCACCGCACCGTCACGCCGCATGGCCGCGCTGGCGTCAGGCGCCGAGCGCGTGCCGCGCGGCCCGCGCGATGCTCGCCGCGTCCACGCCGAAGAAACCGCGCAGCGCGGCGCGCGTGTCGCTGCGACCGAAGCCGTCGGTGCCCAGCGTGAGGTAGCGGCGGCCTTCGGGCAGGAAGGCGCGCACGCTCTCGGGCAGGGCGCGCACGTAGTCGGTGGCGGCGACGATCGGGGCCTTGCTGCCGCCCTTGCCCAGTTGCTGCGCGACGAAAGGCGTGCCGGCGTTCTTCTCGCCGGCCAGTGCGCGCTGCTCGCAGGCCTGGCCGTCGCGTGCCAGCTCGCTCCAGCTCGTGACGCTGAACACCTCGGCCGCGATGCCGTCGTCGGCCAGCTGCTGCGCGGCCTTGATGACCTCGGTGAGGATCGCGCCCGAGCCCAGCAGCGTGACGCTCTGCTTCGCCTTGCCCGATGCCGGCGCATACGTGCCGAAGCGGTAGCAGCCGCGCAGGATGTCGGCCTCCGCGCCGGCCGGCAGGTCGGGCTGCGCGTAGTTCTCGTTCATGAGCGTGACGTAATAGAACACGTCCTGCTGCTCGACCATCATCTCGCGGATGCCCGCGTCGACGATGACCGCCATCTCGCCCGCGAAGGCCGGATCGTAGGCCTTGCAGTTGGGAATCGTCGCGGCCACGAGGTGGCTGCTGCCGTCCTGGTGCTGCAGGCCTTCGCCGCCGAGCGTGGTGCGCCCCGACGTGGCGCCCAGCAAAAAGCCGCGCGCGCGCTGGTCGGCCGCCGCCCAGATGGCGTCGCCCACGCGCTGGAAGCCGAACATCGAGTAGTAGATGTAGAACGGCAGCATTGCCAGGCCATGCACGCTGTAGCTGGTGGCCGCGGCCGTCCAGCTGGCGATGGCGCCGGCTTCGCTGATGCCCTCTTCCAGGATCTGGCCGTCGGTGGCTTCGCGATAACTCAGCACCGAGCCGATGTCTTCCGGCGCATAGCGCTGGCCCACGCTCGAATAGATGCCGACCTGCTTGAACAGGTTGGCCATGCCGAAGGTGCGCGCCTCGTCGGCCACGATGGGCACGATGCGCGGGCCCAGGGCCTTGTCCTTCATGAGGTTGCCCAGCATGCGCACGAAGGCCATGGTGGTGCTCATCTCCTTGCCCGCGGCGGCCGTGGCGAACTGCGCGTAGGCCGCGATGTCGGGCTTGGGCACGACGTCGCAGGCGGTCTCGCGGCGCGGCATGGCGCCGCCGAGCGCTTCGCGGTGCTGGCGCAGGTAGCGCATCTCGGCGCTGTCTTCGGCCGGGCGGTAGAAGTCCATCGCGGTGGCCTGCGCGTCGGTGAGCGGCAGGTTGAAGCGGTCGCGGAACTCGAGCAGGTCGACGTCGCCCATCTTCTTGTGCGAGTGCGTGGTCATCTTGCCCTGCGCGGCGCTGCCCATGCCGTAGCCCTTCTTGGTGTGGGCCAGGATGACGGTGGGCTGGCCCTTGTGGGCAGCGGCGGCTGCGTAGGCCGCGTGGATCTTCACGAGGTCGTGGCCGCCGCGCTTCAAGCGGTCGATCTGCTCGTCGGTCATGCCTTCGGCCAGGCGCGCGAGCTCGGGGTTCTGGCCGAAGAAGTTGTCGCGGTTGAAGCGGCCGTCCTTCGCGGCGAAGGTCTGCATCTGGCCGTCGACGGTTTCGGCGAACACGCGCGCGAGCGCGCCGCTCACGTCCTGCGCGAACAGGCCGTCCCAGTCGCTGCCCCACACGAGCTTGACGACGTTCCAGCCCGCGCCGGCGAAGAGCTTTTCGAGCTCGTCGATGATGCGGCCGTTGCCGCGCACCGGGCCATCGAGGCGCTGCAGGTTGCAGTTGACGACCCACACGAGGTTGTCGAGCTTTTCGCGCGCGGCGAGCGTCAGCGCGCTCATCGATTCGGGCTCGTCCATCTCGCCGTCGCCGAACACGCCCCAGACCTTGCGGCCTTCGCAGTTCAGCAGGTTGCGGTGCGTGAGGTAGCGCATGAAGCGCGCGTGATAGATCGAGCTGATCGGGCCGATGCCCATCGAGCCGGTGGGGAACTGCCAGAAGTCCGGCATCAGGTACGGGTGCGGGTAGCTGCACAGGCCGCGCGCGCCGCTGCCGTCGGTGAAGGCCGGGGCGGTGAGTTCCTGGCGGTAGTGGTTCAGGTCTTCTTCGCTCAGGCGGCCTTCGAGGTAGGCCCGCGCATACACGCCGGGCGCGCTGTGCGGCTGGAAGAACACGAGGTCGCCGCGGTGCGCCGGGCTGCGCGCATGGAAGAAGTGGTTGAACCCGGTCTCGAACAGGTCGGCCGCGCTCGCGTAGCTGGCGATGTGGCCGCCGAGTTCGCCGTACGCCTGGTTGGCCTTGGCCACCATGGCGAGCGCGTTCCAGCGCATGAGCGAGGCGAGCTTTTCTTCTACCGCGAGGTCACCCGGGAACGGCGGCTGGTCGGCCGCGGCGATGGTGTTGACGTACGGCGTGGCCAGTTCGGGCTGCCAGCCGATGCGCTGCTGCCGCGCCAGGCGCGCCAGCTCGGCCAGCATCTGGCGCGCGCGCTGCGGACCTTGCGTCTGCGCCAGCGCCAGGAAGGCGTCGCGCCATTCGGCGGTCTCTTCGGGGTCGGGGTCGTGCGACGGCGGCGTGTCGAGCAACAGGGCGCGCATCTGGTCGGCGGAGATCGGGGCGTTCATGCCAGCACTTTAAGCCGCCTTGCGGAAAATTAGCTACCGGCACCTGCGACTTCATGGCTATTCGCAAGCATAAAATGCCGCGGCTCAAGCGCTTCACGGAATTTCATGGAACTCGATGCCATCGACCTGCGCATTCTCGACGAGCTGCAACGCGACGGCGCCCTGTCGAACGTCGAACTGGCGCGCCGCGTGCACCTGTCGCCCTCGCCCTGCCTGGCGCGCGTGAAGGTGCTGGAGACCAGCGGCGTGATCGACCGCTACGTGGCGCTGGCGAACGCCAAGGCGCTGGGCCTGGGGCTCAACGTGTTCATCTCGATCAGCCTGACCACACAGAGCAAGCAGTCGCTGGCCGACTTCGAGCAGCGCATCGCCGAGCACGACGAGGTGATGGAGTGCTACCTGATGACCGGCGACAGCGACTACCTGATCCGCATCGCCGTGGCCGACATGGCGGCGCTGGAGCGCTTCATCATGGAGCAGCTCACGCCGATTCCGGGGATCGAGAAGATCCGCTCGAGCTTTGCGCTCAAGCAGGTCAGATACAAAACGGCGCTGCCGTTGCCAGCAGCGCCGTTGTAATGGGTCCTCCCCCAGGCTTCGCGCACTTCGTGTCGCTGCGCCAACCCCCTCGCCGGGGGCAACACCGGTGGCCCGGCAAAGCCGGTTCCACGGTGTTTCCCGAAGCGGGCTGAGGACGCTTGGACGCTTACAGGCCGATCAGGCCGCCGTCGTCCTTCGTGATGACCACGGTGGCCGAGCGCGGGCGGGCGTTGCCGCCCTGCGGCCAGTGGCTCAGGAACTTCGTCGGATCGGTGATGTCGGCCCTGCCCGTACCTTCACCCGGATGCTGGATGTTGACGAACAGCGCACGGCCATCGCCCGATTCAGCGATGCCGGTGATCTCGCAATCTGCCGGGCCGACCAGGAAGCGGCGCAGGCCTTCCGTGCCGGGGGCCTTGCCCACGAAGGTGTTCTGCGTGCGGGTGGTGTTGGTCGCGGCATCGACGTTGGTGATCGCCTTCGCGCCGCCGTCCCCCACCTTGCCCGGCAGTGCGGCCAGCAGCATGCAGTTGGTGACGTCGGTGTAGGCGCCGTCGTCGGTCTCGAGCCACAGCAGGCCGGGCGCGGCCTGGCTGAACCACATGCCATCGGGGCTGGACAGGTCGTTGTCGGCCGTGAGCTGCGAGAGGTTGACGTCGGCCGAGGCCGTCGAGCGCGCGCCAAAGAGGTACACGTCCCACTTGAAGCTCAGCGACGTCGGATCGGCGTTGTCGTCCGCGAAGCGCACGATGTGGCCGTTCGGGTTGCCCTTTTGCGACTTGTTGGCGGTGGTCTTGTCGTCGTAGAAGCGCGGATTGGCGGCGTCGGTGCTGCCGATGGGGCGCGCGCTGGCGCTGGTGTTGGTCAACGTCACGTAGACATCGCCGGTCTTCGGGTTGACCGCGGCCCATTCGGGGCGGTCCATCTTGGTCGCGCCCGCGGCGTCGGCGGCCAGGCGGGCGTTGGTCACGACGTCGGCGGCGTCGGCGAAGGCGTAGGTCAAATTGCTGGAGGTAATGCCGTTCACGCCGAGCTTCAACTCGAGCCACACGCCCGTGCCGTCGGCGTTGAACTTCGCCACGTAGAGGCGGCCGTCGTCCATGTACTTGTCACCCGCGGCCATGCCACCGCCGATGTCGGCCGCATCCCAGTTCTTCGTGGAGACGAACTTGTAGATGTACTCGTTGCGCGAGTCGTCGCCCATGTACCAGACCAGCGGCTTGCCGGCCACGACCGGACCGAGACAGGCGCCTTCGTGGCCGAAACGGCCGAGGGCGGTGCGCTTCTTCGGCGTGCTCGTCGGGTTGAACGGATCGATCTCGACCACCCAGCCGTAGGTGTTGTGGCCATTGCGGTAGTCGTCGGTGGCGGTGGCGCCGACGACTTCGGTGTTCCAGCGGGCGTGGATGTCGTCGCCGCCGGCGACGGTGGCCCAGAGTTCGCGGCCGGTACCGGCGACGCCGTAGCGGCTGAACGACTTCAGTTCCTTGGCAGTGCGGTTCTTGTCGTCGTTGGTCATGCCCGCGATGCGACGGAAGTAGCCCGCCCAGTTCTCTTCGCAGGTCAGGTACGTGCCCCAGGGCGTGGTGCCGTTGGCGCAGTTGTTGAGCGTGCCACGGGTCTTGCTGCCGTCCGTCGAGTACTTGGTCTTCAGGTAGTCGGTCTTGGCGGCCGGGCCCGAGAACTGCATTTCGGTCAGCGTGTGGACGCGACGGTTGAAGCTCGAGTCCTGCTTGTAGCTCCAGGTGTTGCCGCTCTTGTTGACCTCGATCACGCTCACGCCGTGCAGGTAGAACTCGCGCAGCACTTCGTCAGGAACGTTGCGCTGCCCGTCGACCAGCGACGTGCCCGTTGCGCTGCTGTAAACCGGGTTGAGCGCCGTCTGCCCGTTGGGATGCAGGAACAGCGGCGTGATGGCTTCATGGTTCATCACCAGCAGGCCGCGCGAGGCGTTGGCCGCGTCCCACTTGTTGGTGGCGTTCATGCCGAAGAAAGTCATGCCGTCGTGGTGGTCGCCGGCGCGGCGGTCGTAGGTGGCCGGATCGTCGGAGCCGTCGTTCTTGTACGCGGCCACGCCGGCGGCGATCGGGTCGCCCAGACGGTAGAGCACGCTGGCCGTGTAGCCGGCGGGCACGGTCACGACGTCTGCCAGGCTCTTGGCAACGGCGTTGAAGCCCAGCTTCATCGGCGGGGGCGCCGGGACGGGCGCAGGCGCCGGCGCGGGAGCCGGTGCGGGCGGAAGGATCGGGAACGCGGTGCCGCCACCGCTGCCACCGCCGCAGGCCTGCAGCAGCGCGGTACCAGCGGTGCCCACGCCCAGGCCGAACAGATGGCGACGGCTCAGGCGCGACGCGATCAGGTCGGTGAAGGACGGGTTCGCGGTCGGGTTGGTGCCGACATCGTCGAGATCGACGCCGTGGGCGTCCGTGCGGGTGTTTGCGGTCATGCGCAATATCTTTCGTGGGTTGGGATTGAAACCAGCCCGCGAAGTTAGGCACTTCGCATGACATGCCTGTGAAACGCTCGGCCGTTGGTTGGGGTACGGCGAGATTTCGTCAAAAAACCTTCACGCCCGCGCCACACATTGCAGCGCGGGCGCGGCACCCCTCAGGGCGCCGGCAACTGCCTCGGCCACAGCGCCCACAACCGCAGCGGCTGGTTCACGCTCGCCGCCAGCCGTCCGGCCTCGGCGCCGGTGCCGGCGAAATAGTCGGCGCGCACGGCGCCCAGGATGGCGCTGCCGGTGTCCTGCGCCACCACCAGCTTCTGCAATTGCGCAGTCGGGCCGTTCGATGCGAGCCACACCGGCGTGCCGTAGGGAATGCTCTCACGATCGACCGCGATGGAGCGCCCCGCCGTCAGCGGCACGCCCTGCGCGCCGCGCGGACCGAAGGCGGCGTCGAGTTCGCTCATGGTCTCTTCGCGGAAGAACACGTAGCGCGGATTGCTCCACAGCAGCTGCGACACGCGCTGCGGGTTCTGCGCCACCCAGGCCTTGGTGTCGTCGGGCCACTTGCCGACCTTGGCGACGCCCTGGCTCATGAGCCACTGCTGCACGCTGCGGTACGGCTGCTCGTTGGTGGCCGCGTAGGCCACGCGCACGGTGTGCTGGTAGCCGTTGGCCTCGGTGATGCGCAGCCGGCCCGAGCCCTGGATGTGCAACATGAGCGCGTCGATGGGGTCGGCCATCCAGGCGATCTCGCGACCGCGCAGCGCGGCTTGGGCCTCGGGCAGCGTCTCGATCTCCTGGCGCGTGAACCAGGGGCGCTTGGGCACGAGGCCGTCGGGCGCCTGGTACAGCGGCACGCTGAAGCCGGCCGAGGGCACGCGCGAGGCTTCGTACACGGGCTCGTAGTAGCTGGTGAGCTTGCCTTCGCTCTGGCCCGCGAGCGATTCGACGCGGTAGGGCTGCAGCCGGTCGGTCATCCAGCGGCGCTGCTCTTCGGGCGTGGCGATGGCCAGCTGGCGCACCT
Source organism: Variovorax sp. V118 (assembly GCF_041154445.1). Lineage (GTDB taxonomy): Bacteria > Pseudomonadota > Gammaproteobacteria > Burkholderiales > Burkholderiaceae_C > Variovorax > Variovorax boronicumulans. The sequence goes on from NZ_AP028663.1 coordinate 7,044,877, forward strand.
CGCGGCACAGCGGCGCGAAGGCGGCGTTGGGGCGTGCGCAGTTGGCCAGCAGCGCGATCCACGCCTCATGCAGCGGGTCTTCGCTGAAGCCCGGCAGTTCGGACCAGCCCACGGGAACCCAGCGGCTTTTCGGATGCGCGAGCGATCCGGTCAGCGGACCGAGGTCGCGCGGCGGGGTGACGGTGGGTCGGGTGGGGATGTCGGGGGCGCGGGGGCCGAGGGAACAGCCGGCGAGCGTTGCTACGATCGCAAGCCCGACCAGCCACTGGAGTCCATTTCTCATGGGTTTGATTCTGCTTGAAGCCCTCGCCGCGGGACTCGTCCTGATCTTGATCATCTGGTGGACCATGTTTTCCGGGCGTAACAAGGGTGAATTGCATGACGACCCCGACGCCGAGCGTGAGGACACCGATCCGCCGCCCAAAGTGTGAATTGCTCGTGTAGCCACACGGCGCGGCCCACTGTCGGACAAGCACCCTATTGCTACAACTTTAGTAGCAATCATCGCAGCATTCACGGGCGATGGCGAAAGTTTTCTTATTTTCCGTAGGGCTTTGAGCACGTACCATCGCGTACCCGCCGGGGGCTAAGCTGTGGCCCGCTTGATTCAACCTTGAAAGGGATCGCCATGAAAAAGTTCGTTCTTGCAACCACCGCAGCTGCCCTCGTCCTGTCCGGCTGTGCCGGCGGAATGACCGACACCCAGCGCAACACCGGCATCGGTGCCGGCATCGGCGCGCTCGGCGGCGCCGCCATCGGCTCGGCCACCGGCGGCAACCGCGGTGCCATCGGCACGGGCGCGGTGGTCGGCGCGGCAGCCGGCGCACTCGGCGGCTACCTGTGGTCGCAGCGCATGGAAAACCAGAAGCGCCAGATGGAAGCCGCCACCCAGGGCACCGGCGTGGCCGTGACGCAGACGGCCAACAACGAGCTCAAGCTCGCCATTCCGAGCGACGTGTCGTTCGACGTGGGCCGCTCCAACATCAAGTCGAACTTCGCGCCCGTGCTCGACCAGTTCGCCAACGGCCTGCGCAACAACCCGAACGCCGAGGTGCGCATCATCGGCCACACCGACAGCACCGGCTCGGACGCCATCAACAACCCGCTGTCGGTGGACCGCGCCGCCAGCACGCGCGACTACCTGGTGGCACGCGGCGTGAGCGCCGCGGCGTTCCGCATCGAAGGCCGCGGCTCGCACGAGCCGGTGGCCGACAACAACAGCGACGCCGGCCGGGCACAGAACCGCCGCGTCGAGATCTACGTGGGCGAGCGCGCACAGCGCGGCTGATCGCAGCCCCACCGGGAAACCGGCCGCCCTATCGAACGGCCGGTTCCCGCTTCAGTTTTCATTGGTCCAAGCAGAGGGAAAATTCATGAGGAAGTTTGTTGTGTCTAGCGCGGCCCTGGCCGCTGTGTTGTTCATCGCGGGGTGCGCATCGTCGACCCCGCCGGCCGAAGCACCGGCCGCACAGCAGGCCGCACCGGCCAACAGCTGGACCGCCCGCCTGGACGCGCTGAAGGCCGAGCTCGAAAGCTCCACCAAGGGCACCGGCGTGGTGATCTCGCAGACCGCCGACAACCAGCTTCACGTCGTGATTCCGAATGAACTCTCGTTCGACACCGGCCGCGCCAACGTCAAGCGCAACCTGGCGCAGGTGCTGGACAAGGTCGCCGAAGGCCTGAAGAGCGCCACCACCGCCAGCCTGCGCGTGGTTGGCCACACCGACAGCACGGGCAGCGAGGAAGGCAACGAACGCCTCTCGGTGAGCCGCGCCGACAGCGTGCGCAACCACCTGGTGGGCCGTGGCGTGTCGACCACCGTGATCACCACCGACGGCCGCGGCTCGCGCGAGCCGCTGGCGGACAACGGTACGGCGGCTGGCCGCGCTCAAAACCGCCGCGTCGAAATCTTCGTCGCCGAGAAGATCTGAGCCCAGGTGCTGCGCGCACCTCGCGCAGCACCGTCAGGAAATCCCGCATGAGGGCACGGCGCCGCCGGCCCTAACATCGCGCGGCCTGCACGCGGCGCGCGCACCGCGCGCCGGGCGGACACGAGAGGAAACTCCGATGAACGCCATCGCGCCGGCCCCATCGAGCGTCGCATCCCACGTTGCATCCCGTTTCGCCCCGGACATCATCGCCGCGGGCACCGGTGCGCAACCCCAGTACCTCGTGACCGGCGGCGACCAGCTGTTCGCCGCCCGCTGGCAGCAGGACGCGTGCTGGCTGCCCTTCCACGGCGCGGCGCATCACGTGCTGGTGCTGCACGAGAACGGCAGCACGGCGGTGCGCAAGTACGAGCGCGGCAAGCTCGTCGCCTCGCGTTCGCGGCTGGGCAGCGTGAGCTTCATTCCCTGCGACGGCACCGAATGGGAAATCGGCGGGCGCTGCGGCGTGGTGCACCTGTACATCGGGCAGGCGCTGATCGCGCGCGTCGCGGCCGAGGAAGGCCTCGGGCCGGCGGCGGAGATCGATCCCTTCTTCGCGATCCGCGACCCGTGGCTGCAGGGCTTCTTCCAGATGCTGGTGAGCGAGGTGGAGCTGTACGGCAGCGTGCCCGCGAGCCCCGATTCGCTGCTGCTCTCGCAGAGCCAGCACCTGCTGGCCCATCACCTCGTACGGCGCCACTGCGCACCAGGGCGCGGTGCGCCGCCGCGCGCGGAGGGCGCGCGCCGGCAGCCGGTCCTGACGCCGCGGCAACTGCGCCGGGTGACCGAGCACATCGACGCGCACCTGGCCACGCCGCTGGGCCTGGCCGACCTGGCAGCGTTGGTGCACCTGTCGCAGGACCACTTCATCCGCAGCTTCAAGGCGGCCAGCGGCATGGCGCCTTACCAGTACCTGCTGCGCCGCCGCCTGGAAGGCGCCGCCGAACTGCTGCGCACCAGCGACCTGCCCGTGGAAGCCGTCGCCACGCGCATGGGCTTTGGCAGCGCCGCGTACTTCTCGACGCGCTTCCGTGCGTTCCTCGGCGTGGCGCCAAGCGCCTACCGCCGCATGCGCTGAACCGCGCGGCAACTTGCGCAAAAGCGCGCCACTTTCGACATCCCGTGCTTCGTTCGGGCCAACAGGCCATGGCGTGAGAAGCCGCTCCTAGACTGGCTTCGCAGGCCGATCCCGGCCGCATCACCCACGGAGACACCATGACCCTGACCGCCCTGAAAGCCACGCCGCCCGCCAGCGCCGCCCACGCGCGCATCACGCTGCCGTACCCGCATTTCCAGAAGCTCGAGCGCTATCCGTGGAAGCCGTGGGTCATGCCCGGCGTGGCCTACAAGCTGCTGAGCATCAACCGGCGCAGCGGCGGTTTCACCTGCCTGCTGAAGGTCGATCCCGGCACCGAGGCGCCGGTGCACCACCACCTGGGTGCCATCGAGGTGATCGTGCTCGAAGGCGACATCTACTACGAGCGCAACGACATCGGCCGCCCGGGCGACTACATGCACGAGCCCGCCGGCGACATCCACCAGCCGCGCTCCGACGGCGGCTGCGTGCTGTTCTGCGTGTTCGAGGGCGCCATTGCCGGGTTGGGCGAGGACGGCAACGTCGTCGGCATCGTCGACGGCCGCAGCATGCTGGAGATGGCCACGCGCGACGGCGCGGCGCAGCACGTGCACAGCTGAGGCCCGGCCCGCGGTGCGGGCTAGAGGTCGCGCAGGCGGTTGGCCAGCTCCACCGCCGACTTCACTTCCATCTTCTCGAACACGCGCGCCCGGTGGACCTCCACCGTGCGCACGCTGATCGCGAGCTGGTCGGCGATGAGCTTGTTCGGCAGGCCCTCGACCACGAGGCGCATCACGTCGCGCTCGCGGTCGGTCAGCTCGGCGATGCGGTCGGCCAGGCCGCGGCGCACGCGCTGCACCTCGAGCGCGCGCTGCGACATGCCCAGCGCCTGCTCGATGCGGTCGACCAGCGCGTTGTCCGAGAACGGCTTCTCGCAGAAGTCGAAAGCCCCGCGCTTGACCGCCTCGACGGCGGTGGGCACGTCGGCATGGCCGGTCAGGAAGATCACCGGCATCTCGGCCAGCAGGCCGCGTTCGGCCAGCCGGTCGAACAGCACCAGCCCGCTCATGCCGGGCATGCGCACGTCCAGCAGCAGGCAGCGCGGCTGGTCGGGCAGCGGCGCCTCGTCCAGGTACTGCTCGAAGGCCTCGGCGCTGCCGAAGTGCTCGCTGGCCAGGCGGCGCGAACGCAGCAGCCAGGCCAGCGCCTCGCGCACGCTGGCGTCGTCGTCCACGATAAAGATCAAGCCATCGATCAGCGGTTGCATGCCATGAGGTCCAGCGGAACAGAGAAAACGAAGAAGAAGAAAAAGGCGGCTATCCCGCAGCCGGGAGCGTAAACCTGAAGACGGTGCCCCGGGGGCGGTTGGGCTCGAACATCAGCGCGCCGCCATGCTGCTCCACCACGGTGCGGCACAGGCTCAGGCCCAGGCCCATGCCGTCGGGGCGCGTGGTGAAGAAGGGCGTGAACAGGCGCGCCGCCACTTCCTCGCTGATGCCGCAGCCCAGGTCGGCCACGGAGAACTCGAGCCAGCGCCGGCCGTCGGCCGGCACGGTGGCGCCCACCGGCAGGGCGCGCGCCACGCGCAGGCGCAGCACGCGGCTGCCGGGCGCGTGGTCGGCGCCGTCCATGGCCTGCATGGCATTGCGCGCCAGGTTCAGCAGCACCTGCTCGACCAGCGTGCGGTCGCACACCACGGCGGGCAGGCGCTCTTCGCACACGATCTCGATCGTCACGTCGAGCTTGCGCGCCTGCAGCCGCACCAGCGGCAGCACGGCGTCGATCAGCGCCTGCGGCGCCACGGCCTCGCGCATGCGGTCGCGCCGGCGCACGAAGTCGTGCACGCTGCGGATCACCTGGCCCGCGCGGTCGGCCTGCTCGGCGATGCGCTTCACGGCCATGGCCACCTCGGCCTGCTCGCCGCGCGCCTCGGGCCCGATCAGGTTGAGCGAGCCGGTGGCATAGCTGGCGATGGCGGCCAACGGCTGGGTGAGCTCGTGGCTCAGCAGCGAGGCCATCTCGCCCACGGTGGCCAGCCGCGCGCTGGCCTGCAGGCGCTCCTGGCTGGCGCGCGAAATCTCTTCGACGCGGCGCTGCTCGCTCACGTCGATGAAGGCGCTCATCCAGCCGGTCTGTACCTTGTGCGCGTTGATCAGCGGCGCCTCGAAGATGAGCACCGGAAAGCGCGTGCCATCCTTGCGCATGAAGACCGACTCGAAGCCCTCGCGCGGCGGCAGGCCGCCCGCGAAGCGGCGCGTCTGGCGCAGGTGGTACTCGTGCGCCAGCTCGGTCGGCCAGTAGGGCGCCTCGACGCTGTCGGCCATGAGCTCTTCGGGCGTGAAGCCGACCATCTCGCAGAAGGCCGGGTTGACGTAGGTGATGCGCCCCTGCAGGTCGCGCGCGCGCAGGCCGGTGATGACCGAGTCTTCCATCGCCTTGCGAAAGGCCAGCGCGTCGGCCAGGTCGCGTTCGGCGCGCAGGCGGCGGCGGGTGTCGCGCGCCAGCAGCACGAGCACCGACACGAGCGCGATCGAGATCGCCGTGACCAGCGCCGTAAGCATGTTCGGGAACAGGTCGGGCGCGGCGCGCCAGCCGTCCACGCGCAGCATGAGCGAGGCGCCCGGCAGGTCAATGCGCTGCTGCGAGGTGAACACGCGCGTGCCGATGCGCCGCGAGGTGCCCAGCGCCACCAGCCGCGTGCCGTCGGCCTCGGTGAAGGCGACCTCCTGGCCGCGCGTGAGCGTGGGGCCGACCAGCTCGACCAGCGTGTCGCGCAGCGAGTAGCTGGCCACCAGGTAGTCGCCGGCGTCCATCGGCAGGCACAGCTCCATCACCTCGACGCCGCCGCCGCCGGCCACGGGCACGTAGTGGCTGGGCGAGTAGGCGGGCGCGCCGGCCTTGCGCGCGGTGGCGCAGGCCTGCGCCACGTCGGCCTGCGCGGGGCCGCGGTTGCTCTCCTCGAGGATGCGCGTGCGGTAGGGCGTGTTCACGGCCTCGATGGGTTGCAGCTGCGCGTCGCGCCATTCGAGCCGCAGCCATTCGCGGTGCTCGCGCAATTGCGCCGCCGCGCGGTCGGCCCAGTGCGTGCGCTCCATGCCCGGCGCGAGCGTGGCGCGCAGGCTCTGGGCGTTGCGCTGCAGGCCGCTGCGCAGGTCGACGACGGCGTCGGCGGTGTCGCGCTCCAAGGCCGCCTGCACCTGCTCGACCTCGTGCCGGCCGGCCAGCCACACGACGGTGACCAGCAGCGCCGACACCAGCACCGCCAGCAGCAGCCACAGAAACCAGCGCTTCCACAGCGAGCGCAGGCGCGCGAAGGCGACGCCCCATCCCCGGCGCTGCGGCTGCTGTTGCGGCGGCGGCGGTGCAGGAACGTCGAGCGCCTCGTCGGCCATCGTCAGGCAAGCACGCGGTGCGACAGCGCGGGCAGCTGGGCGCGCGTGCGCTCGACCTGCCGGGCGTCGAGGTCGAACAGCACCACGCCCTCTTCGGCGGCCTGCTGCGCCACCACCGTGCCCCAGGGGTCGATGACCAGCGACTGGCCCCAGGTCTGGCGGCCGTTCTCGTGCGTGCCGCCCTGCGCGGGCGCGACCACCCAGGCCAGGTTCTCGATGGCGCGCGCGCGCAGCAGCACCTCCCAGTGGGCGGCGCCGGTGGTGCGCGTGAAGGCGCTGGGCACCACCAGCAGGTCGGCGCCCTGCCCCGCCAGCGCGCGGTACAGCTCGGGAAAGCGCAGGTCGTAGCAGACGCTCATGCCGATGCGCCAGGCGTGGCCGTCGCGCGAGGGCAGCTCGAACACCACGGGCTCGGCACCCGGTGCGATCACGCGGCGCTCGTCGTAGCGCTCGGTGCCGTTGTCGAAGAAGAACAGGTGGATCTTGTCGTAGCGCGCCACGCACTTGCCTTCGGGCGAGAAGGCCAGCGAGCTGTTGAAGACGTGGTCGGCGTCGTCGCTCTCGATGGGCAGCGTGCCGCCCACGATCCACAGGCCGAACTCGCGCGCCGCGTCGGCCAGGAAGCCCTGCACCGTGCCGGCGCCGGCGGTTTCGCGCAGGCCGAGCTTGTCGGTGTCGCGCGCGCCCATCATGCAGAAATACTCGGGCAGCACCGCGAGCTCGGCGCCGTCGCGCGCCGCCTGCCCGAGCAGCGCATGGGCGCGCACGAGGTTGGCTTCGCGGGCGATGGCGGACACCATCTGGATGGCTGCGACTTTCATTGCGTGGTCTCCGTTTTCTTGCCTTCGCTGGCGCCCGTCGATGTCGATCCGCCCGGCAGGCCGGGCAGCAGCTGCAGCGAGCGCGGCACCTTGGCGATCTTGGGGTCGGCCCAGGTGCCTTCGACGTGGAACTCCTGCGTGGCGGCCGCGGCGAGCGGCTTGCTCAGCACCCACTGCGCGAGGAAGGTGCCCAGGCCGATGGCCGGGTTGATGGCCGTGGCCACCAGCGCGGCCGTGCCGGCGTTGATCTCGGGCACCACCACCACGCGCAGGTTCTGCGTCTCGCGCACGATGTCGGCCGAGCCGTCCATGAGCGCGGCGGCGTTCACGCCCTTCATCTGCAGGTTGTTGGTGCTGGCGATGCCCTTGTTGATCTTGGCGTCGCCGCGGATGAAGTCGAAGGCGAAGCCCTGGCTGAACACGTCGCGGAAATCGAGCGTGAGCCGGCGCGGCAGCGCCTGCAGGCTCAGCACGCCCAGCAGCTTGGCCAGGCCCGGGTCGGCCTTGAGAAACTGACCCTGCTCCACGTCGACCTGCAACTGGCCGCCCAGGCTCGGGTAGTCGAGCGAGAACGGCGAGCCGCGCCAGTTCACCTCGCCCTCGAGCCGCCCCTTGCCGCGGCGCAGCACGCCGGGCATGCCGAAGCGCGTGAGCAGGTCGCCGGCGTCGGCGATGTCGAGCTTGAAGTTCATGGCCGTGGTGCGGCGCTGGCCGGCGCTTGCGCCGCCGCCCGCCGGCGCGGCCCAGGTGCCCTTGGCGGTGAAGGTGGCCTCGGGCACGCTGAAGGCGAGCTTGTTGAGCAGCCATTCGCGCCCGCCGCGGTTGACGGCGTCGATCTCGGCGCGGCCCAGGCGCTTGCCGAGCAGCTCGAAGTCGTCGACCACGATGTCCAGCGCCGGCAGGGTGCCGGGTTGCTCGTCGAGCAGGGTCTCGACCTGCGTGGCCTCGGCCGGCGCGATCTTCAGGCGCGCGAGCCGCGCATAGAGCCGGCCGGCCTGGCTGTGGCTGTACTCGGCGTAGCCGCTGAGCTCGGAGGCGTCGACGTTGGCGCGCCACAGCGCGCCTTCGCGCGTGCCGCCGAGCACCACGTTGTGCAGGGTGCGCCCCGCGATGCCCAGCTGCTGCGCGCGCACCGCGATGCGCGTGGGCAGGTAGGCCAGGTCGGGATCGTCGGCGCGCTCGCCGCCGCCGACCACCGCGGCGGTGCCCACCAGCGTCTGCCAGGCGCCCATGTCGAGCTTGGCCACGTTGACGTTGGCGAACACGCCGCGGTCGGGCGGCAGCGCCGTCTCGCCGGGCGCCAGCCCGATGCCGATGCCGCCGCGCAGCACGTGCGCCTGGCCGTTGGCCGACAGCTCGCGCACGTACTGCACCGAGCCGACGCGGCCGAGCTCGAGCGTCAGCTGGTCCTGCGTGGCGCGGCGGGCGTCGCGCGCCAGCACCTTCTTCTCGATGCGCAGCGGCATCAGCTCTTCGGCCGTCTTGACCAGCGGCGTGGGTAGCTGCAGCGCCAGCCCCTGCAGGCTGCTGGTGAGCGAGAACTCGGGCGTGTCGTCGCGCATCGAGAAGGTGGCGGCGTAGGGCGTGCTGCCGGTGGCGTGCTTGGCCAGGCGCGCGAGCCAGTCGACCTCGCGCGCGCCGCGCAGGCCTTCGGCACTGGCCGTGCCCTGTGCCTTCAGCGCCAGTTCGCGCTGCGGCCCGCTGAAGCGGCCCTTGCCTTCGACGCGCACCTCGCCGCCCAGCAGGCGGGCCTGCACGCCGGCCAGTGAGAAGCCGGTGTCGGTGAAGCTGAGCGTGCCGCGCGCCTGCGTGAACGGCGGCGCCTCGGGCACCACCTGCAGCTCGTTGTCGGCCAGCGTCACGGTGGCCTGCACCTTGGTGTTGTCGACGTTTTCCAGCGGGAGATCGAGGCGCAGCTTGTAGTCGGCCGAGCCCGTGGCGCGCGCGCGCTGCAGGAAGGGTCCGGCCTCGCCGGCCAGCGGCGCGCCGGCGCGCAGCACCTCGCCCAGCGGGCCCTTGGCCTGCGCCTCGACGCGCAGCAGCGCGGCGTGGTGCGACATGTCGGCGATCTGCGCCTCGGCCTTCGTGACCTCGACGCCGGGCGCGCCCGCGATGCGCCCGCGCGCATTGCGCACCAGCATGCCTGCGCGCTCGAAGACCAGCTCGCCCGACACGCCGGTGAGCGCCGGCCACACGGGCGGCGGCGCGGCGGGCGGGCCGGTGCGCGACGCCGGGGTCGCGGGCGCGGCGGTGGCGGCCGCGAGCGAGGGCGGCACGTAGGCGTAGTGCACGTCCGACACCTTGGCCGCGATGCGGAACTCGCCCTGCTTCGGGTCCATGAAGGGCATGTCGTGCAGGTCGCCGCGCACGCGGAAATCGACCGTGCTGGCCGTGCCCTTGACGACCGACTCGCGCACGTAGTCGCGCGTGTGCTGCGGAATGTCGAGCGGCAGGTAGCGGAACACGCGGGTGCCGTCGGCGCGCGTGAGCTTGCCCTGCAGGTCGAGCACGCCGGGGTGCTGCGCGCGGCTGCTCGAGGTGGCCGGGTCGCTGGTGCGCCAGTGGGCCTCGGCCTCGCCCTCGGCGTCGGCGTTGGCGAAGCGCAGCTTCGACACCTGCACCTGCATGGCGCCGTTGTCGAGCTTCCACTGCAGCTGGGTCGAGAGCCGGTCGATGGGAATGACCGGGTCTTCGAACACACCGGGGAATTCGAGCGTGCCCTTGGCCATGGCCAGCGTGGCGGTGCCGCCGGTGTGGCTCGCGTCGAAGTCGAGCGTGGCGCCGCTGAGGCCTGGGGTGCCGGGATGCACGCGCGGCGGCGCGGCGGGGGCGCCGGCCGGTGCCGGGGTGCTCGGCGCCGCCGGCGCCGGCTGCGAGGCCACGCGCAGGCCGCTGACCCGGCCCTTGGCCTGGTAGCGCGCGATCGCGTCGGGCGCGCCCTGCCAGTTCATGTCGATGCGCTCGACCAGGCCGCGCGGCGCATAGGCACCCAGCACGCGGTGGGTGGCCTCGCCCAGCGGCAGGCGGTCGGCGATGAGCGCCAGCGCCGCGAGGTCGAGCCGGTCGGCCTTCAACGCGCCGTGCTCGGGCGTGCGGCCCTTGGCGGGCGTGTGCTGCAGCCACAGGTTGCCGCCGGGCCAGCGCAGGCCGTCGACGGTGTCGAACTGCAAGGCGGTGGTCGAGAACTCGAAGGTGTCCGCGTTCATCTGTCCCGCCAGCCGGCCGGTGACGGCGCGCAGCACCAGCGGCTGCAGCCCCTTGCCGAGCGAGGCGTCGATGCGGTTCAGGCCCAGGTCGGCCGCGCCGCCGACGATGCGCCCGTCGTCCACGTCGGCCCACAGGCGCAGCGCGCCGTTGCCTTCGCGGATGCGCGCGTCGAGCGAAACGTACTGGCCCAGGCGCGTGACGTCGATGTAGGGCAGGTCGGCATAGAGCTGGCCGTCCCAGGTCTGCCAGTGGCCGCTGCGGATCGACAGCAGCGGCTGGCGGAACTGGCCGCGCAGCGTGAAGCGCTCGCCCCAGCCGGCCGGCGGCGTGGCATCCAGCCGCAGGCCGTGGCGGCGCGCGCCGTTGCGGGACACGAAGCGCACGTCGGTCAACAGCAGCGGTTCGGCGCGGCGCTGCTCGTCGGTCCAGCGCACGGTGCCGCCTTCGATGACGAACTCGCGCTGCGCGAAAAACCAGTCGGCGGCGCGGGTTTCTCCGGTCGTGTCGGTCTCCATGTGCAATCCAGCCACATGGAGTTTTCCCTGAGTGTCGCGGCGCACGTCGAGCTGCGGGCCCTCGATATAGAGCTGCTCGAAATTCAGGCGCCACAGCGACCGCGGCGACACGCTCGCCACCACCCGCACGAGGCGAAGGGCCTCGCGCTGGTCTGCGTCCTGCAGCACCACGTCGCGCAATTCGAAGGCCGGAAATAGCCCTTCGGAACGGGCGGTGATGGCGCCGATGCGCACCGGGACACCGATGGCCTTGCTAGCCTGCGCCTCGAGTGCACCGCGAAAATCGCCGATTCGCGGCACAATCCACGCGTGCAGGACCACGACTGACAGTGCCAGCAGAAGCCACGCAGCGAAGAGCAGACCCAATAGCCAGCGCGCTGTCACAGCGGTGATTTGGAGCAGACGTGAAGGGGAAGACGCCGTGTCGTTCATTGAGGATCGCGCTGTGTCGGGAATTATGACCGCCAGCCTTGAGCCGGGTTCCGCGCCAACCCACACCAGTGTGAATCAGTTGCCATCCAATCCGACGCCTCCCGCGTTTTCTTCCAGTTCCCGATTCGTCCAGCGGCTGCGCCGCCGCTATGCGGCCGAGCTTGAATTGCTGCCGCCCGGCGAGCCCCGGCGCGAATCGATGACCGTCGCCTACGACGCCCTGCGCGCACGCGGCGTGGCCGTGGGCGATGCGTTGCGCATCGTGCGCCAGCTCACGATGGAACGTCTGGTCACACTCGACTGTGACCAGCAGGCCCCGCTCGCGGTGGTGACCACCGCCGTGACCGAGCTGGCCGAACTGGCCCTGGACATCGCCTGCCAGGACGCCTGCCATGAACTCGACGCCCAGCACGGCGCGCCGCTCGGCCCCGAAGGCCAGCGCTCGCAGCTGTGGGTGATCGGCATGGGCAAGCTCGGCGCGCGCGAGCTCAATGTGTCCAGCGACATCGACCTCATCTACCTGTACGACGTCGACGGCGACACTGCCGGCGATGCCGACGGGCGCGGCAAGCTGTCCAACCAGGAGTACTTCGCGCGGGCCGTGAAGCGCATCTATGCGCTGGTGGGCGACGTGACCGAGCACGGCTTCGTGTTCCGCGTCGACCTGGCGCTGCGGCCCAACGGCAACTCGGGGCCGAGCGTGGTCTCGCTCGACGCACTCGAAGAGTATTTCCAGGTGCAGGGCCGCGAATGGGAGCGCTTTGCCTGGATGAAGAGCCGCGTGGTCGCGCCCCGCGCCGTGGTGCTCGACGGCCAGGCCCAGGCGCTGCGCAACGTGGTGCTGCCCTTCGTGTTCCGCCGTTATCTCGACTACAGCGTGTTCGACTCGCTGCGCATCCTGCACCGCCAGATCCGTGAGCAGTCGGCGCGCCGTAGCGCCGGGCGCCCCGAGCGCGCCAACGACGTGAAGCTCTCGCGCGGCGGCATCCGCGAAATCGAATTCACCGTGCAGCTGCTGCAGGTGGTGCGCGGCGGCCAGTTCCCCGAGCTGCGCACGCGCCCCACGCTCGACGCGCTGCAGCGGCTGGCGCGCGCCAACCTCATGCCGCAGGACACGGCCGACACGCTGGCCGCGGCCTACGAGTTCCTGCGCCGCGTGGAGCACCGCATCCAGTACCTGGACGACCAGCAGACCCACGTGCTGCCGGTCAACGACGACGACCTGCGCTGGATCGCGCAGTCGATGGGCTATGCCGACTGCTGCCCCTTCCTCGAACAGCTCGACACGCACCGCGAGTTCGTGGCCCAGGAGTTCGACAAGCTGCTGGGCGGCGAGAAGCCCTGCAACGGCAAGTGCAACGGCAAGAAAGCCGCCGCGCCCGCCGACCTGGCCGACCTGCTCGACGACCTGCCGCCCGTGTTCGCCGAGCGCATCCGCGACTGGTGCGAAACGCCGCGCGTGCTCGCCCTGCGCGAGGAAACCCGGGGCCGCCTGCGCCAGCTGGTGCAACGCACCGGCCAGTGGCTGAAGGAGCCCGACGGCGAAGGCGCGGGACAGACGCCGCGCCACGTCGATGCCGCCATGCGCTGGGCCGACTGGATCGAGCCGCTGATGCGCCGCGAGAGCTACCTGGCGCTGCTGGTCGAACGCCCCGCCGTGCAGGAGCGCCTGCTGCGCCTGCTGGGCGCCGCGAAATGGCCGGCGCGCTACCTCATGCAGCACCCGGGCGTGATCGACGAGCTCGCGAGCGACGAGATGCTCTCGGGCCGCTTCATCGCCGACGAATTCGAGCGCGAACTCGAAGCGCGCCACACCTCGCTCACCCGCACCGGCGAGGCCGACGAAGAGCGTTTGCTGAACCTGCTGCGCCACGCCCACCACGCCGAGGTGTTCCGCACGCTGGCGCGCGACGTGGACGGCCGCATCACCGTCGAGCAGGTGGCCGACGACCTGAGCGCGCTGGCAGACACCACGCTGCGCGTGACCGCGCGCTGGTGCTGGCCGCATGTGCGCAACCGGCACCGCGAGGTGCCGCAGTTCGCGATCATCGGCTACGGCAAGCTGGGCGGCAAAGAGCTGGGCTACGGCAGCGACCTGGACATCGTGTTCGTCTACGACGATGACGACGAGCGCGCCGGCGAGGTCTATGCGGCCTACGTGCGCAAGCTCATCAACTGGCTCACGGTGAAGACGCGCGAGGGCGACCTGTTCGAGATCGACACCGCGCTGCGGCCCAACGGCAACTCGGGCCTGCTCACCACCAGCTTCGAGGCCTACGAAAAGTACCAGCTCGGTCGCGGCAGCAACACCGCCTGGACCTGGGAGCACCAGGCCATGACGCGCGCGCGCTTCGTGCTGGGCAGCGCCGACCACGGCGCCGAACTGGGCGCGCGTTTCGACCAGGTGCGCGAAGCCGTGCTGGTGGCGCCGCGCGACCGCGAGGCGCTGAAGGCCGAGATCATCGGCATGCGCAACAAGCTGCGCGGCGCCCGCCCCGTGAAGGCCGACCGCTTCGACGTGAAGCACAGCCCCGGCGGCATGGTCGATGCCGAGTTCGCGGTGCAGTTCCTGGTGCTGTCGGCCTCGGGCGCACACCCCGAGCTGATTCCCAACCTGGGCAACATCGCGCTGCTGCTGCGCGCCGAGCAAGCCGGCCTGCTGCCCGCAGGCGTGGGCCGCGACGCGGCCAAGGCCTACCGCGAGCTGCGCCGCGTGCAGCACACCGCGCGTCTGAACGAAGAGCCGACACAGGTCACGCCGCCCGCCCTGAGCGCGGAACGCGACGCCATGCTGGCGCTGTGGAAGGCGGTCTTTGGCTGACGGCGCCCTCGCCTCCCGCGCGCTGACGGCCTGCGCCCTGGCCGCCGCGCTCGTGCTGGCCGGTTGTGCCAGCGGGCCGCGCAGCAGTGGCGGCGGCGTCGCCAGTGGCCGCGACGGCCCCGGCACCAACATCCCGTCGGACCTCGACCGCGTGCCCGACGCCGAACCCCGCATCGAGGCGATCCGCAGCAGCGGCGGCACCAGCAAGCCCTACACGGTGCTGGGCCGGGGCTACGTGCCGATCACCGACGACCGGCCGTTCCGCGAATCGGGCATCGCCTCGTGGTACGGCCGCAAGTTCCACGCAGCCTCGACCGCCAGCGGCGAGCCCTACGACATGTACGCCATGACGGCCGCGCACAAGACGCTGCCGCTGCCGAGCTACGTGCGGGTGCGCAACCCGGCCAACGGCCGCGAGGTGATCGTGCGCGTGAACGACCGCGGCCCCTTCGTGGACGGCCGCGTGATCGACCTGAGCTACACGGCGGCGCTGAAGCTCGACCTGCTGCGCGGCGTGGCGCCGGTGGAGATCGAGCGCATCACCAACGAAGACATCCGCACCGGCGCCTGGCGCCGCGACGCGGGCACGGCCTATGCGGCGGCGCCTGCGCCGGCACCGGCTCCCACGCCCGTCCGGGTGGCGGCGGCGCCGGTGGCCGTGCCGTCGGCCTGGGTCGCGCCGGTCGCGATGACGGCCGCTGCTGCCCCCGCCGCGACGATGCCCGTGGCACCGCAAACGCCGGTGATGGCCGCGGCACCATCGGAACCCGAGGCCCCGGCCGGGCCGCGCGAGGCGATGGTGGTGACCGACCTGGCGCCGCTGGCCCCGCTCGCCGCACCTGCCACGTCATCGGCGCCATCGACGCCCTCTTCCGCTGCCGCCGGCTTCTGGGTGCAGCTCGGCGCGTTCCGCGAACGCGACGGCGCCGAGACCCTGAGAAGCCAGGCCGCACGCGGCCTGCCCACGCTGGCACCGCAGCTGCGCGTGTTCAGCGAAGCCGGCACGCACCGCCTGCAGGCCGGGCCGTTCCCGTCGCGCAATGCAGCGGGCGAGGCCGTCACCCAGCTGCGCGACAACCTGCGCATCGCGCCGATGGTGGTCGAGCGGCGCTGAGGTTCAGGGCATCGCCTTGGCCACGACCTGCGAACGCAGGCCCACGCCGAGGCGGTTCCACGCATTGATCTGCGCCACGGCGAGCGAGAGCTCGACGATTTCCTGGTCGCTGAACACGGCCTTCAGGGCTTCGAACTCGGCATCGCGATCGGCGTGGTGGTCGGCCAGGCGCGTGAGCGTCTCGGCCCAGTCCAGCGCGGCGCGCTCGCGTTCGTTGAACAGGCTCACCTCGCGCCAGGTGGCCAGGCTGTTGATGCGCTGCCAGTCTTCGCCCTGCACGCGCAGGTCGCGCACGTGCATGTCCAGGCAGTAGGCGCAGCCGTTGATCTGCGAGACGCGGGCAAAGACGAGGTCGATCAGCACCTTGCCGAGCGTGCTCGACTCGAAGCTGCCGTTGACGGCGATCATGGCCTGGAAGGACTTGGGGGCGAACTTGGTCCAGGCGAGACGGAGGGCGGGGGCTTGGCTCATGAGATGTACTCCAGGGTGGTTGAAGGAAAACAGCGAAATCTGCTTGCTACACCCTGAAGACGCGCCAGCCACCGGCCCTGTGACAGGCCGCGCGAATTTTTTCTTCAACCGCCCCGTTTGGCCGCGAACAGCTGGGCGATGCGCGCCAGCTTGTCGGGGTTGCGCTGGGCGCGGATGCGCACGATGCGCTCGCCCTCGATCTCGAAGGTCTGGGCCGATTCGAGTTCGCCGTCCAGAAAGCGCAGCATGCCGGGCTCGCCGTTGAGCTCGACCAGCTCCATGTGCACGCCGGCGCCCATGCGGCGCCAGAGCGAGAAGTACAACTGCGCCAGCCGCTGGCTGCCGCGCAGGATCTTGCTGAAGGTCTGCACCTTGCCCCCGCCGTCGCCGATGAGTTCGACGTCTTCGGCCATCAGCGCCTTCAGGTCCTGCATGCTGCCGCGCGCAGCCGCGTCGGCGAAGGCGCGCAGCAGGCGCTGGTGGGTCTCGCGCGAGACCTGGAAGCGCGGGCGGGCCTCCTGCACCTGGGTCTTGGCGCGGTGCACCAACTGGCGGCAGGCGGCCTCGCTCTTGCCCAGGGTCTGGGCGATCTCGTCGTAGTCGGCGTCGAACACCTCGCGCATGAGGAAGGCGGCGCGCGCCTCGGGCGCCAGCCGCTCGAGCACGGCCAGGAAGGCGACGGAGATGTTGTCGGCGCGCGCTAGCGTTTCCTCGGGCGTGTCGGGCGACCCGGTGAGGGTGGGCTCGGGCATCCACGGGCCGATGTAGTGCTCGCGCTGGACCTTGGCGCTGCGCAGCCGGTCGATCGACAGGCGCGTGACGACGGTCACGAGCCAGGCTTCGGCGCTGTCGAAACTGGCCTTGTCGGCCTCGTGCCAGCGCAGCCAGGCGTCCTGCACCACCTCTTCGGCCTCGGCCACGGAGCCGAGCATGCGGTAGGCGATGCCCTGGAGGCGGCGGCGGTGGCTGTCGAAAGTGAGGGTCGGGTCGTCCATGCCCGATTAGACGTTTGACGCCGCCGCGTTGTGACAGCCGGTGACCAAAAAAATCGCCCCGGCATGCGGGGCGATTTCATCGAAGTCTTGGGGCGGCTCAGGCGCCCTGGTATTCGGGCTTGGGGCCCAGCGTGGCCGAGACTTCCTTGCGGTAGCGGTTCAGCTCCTGCACGGTCTTGAAGCTGCGGTTCATCAACAGGCTCAGGTTGTGCAGGATGCGCTCGCCGACCTTGGTTTCCCAGCCGGCGTCGAACTTGATCTGCTTGTCCAGCCAGTGCTCGAGCCAGTCGGGATCGGGCATGCGGCTCTGGATGGTGTCGTTCGGGAACAGCGCCTTGTTCACGTGCAGGTTGGTCGGGTGCAGCGCCTGGGCGGTGCGGCGCGCGCTGGCCATGAGCACGCCGACCTTGGTGAAGGCGGCGCGGGCTTCGTCGCCGAACTTTTCCATGGCGCGCTTCATGTAGCGCAGGTAGGCACCGCCGTGGCGGGCTTCGTCCTGGCTCAGCGTGGTGTAGATGTGCTTGATGACCGGCTCGGTGTGCCACTGGGCGGCGCGGCGGTACCAGTGGTTCAGGCGGATCTCGCCGCAGAAGTGCAGCATGAGGGTTTCGAGCGGGGGCGCGGGGTCGAAGTCGAAGCGCACCTCGTGCAGCTCCTGTTCGGTGGGCGCGTGCTGCGGGCTGAAGCGCTTCAGGTACTCCATGAGCACCAGCGAGTGCTTCTGCTCTTCGAAGAACCAGATCGACATGAACGCCGAAAAGTCGCTATCGTGCCGGTTGTCGCGCAGGAACATCTCGGTGGCCGGCAGCGCCGACCACTCGGTGATGGCATTCATCTTGATGGTCTGCGCCTGCTCTTCAGTCAGCAAGGAAGCGTCGAACGACTGCCAGGGGATGTCCTTGTCCATGTCCCAGCGGACGGATTCGAGTTGTCTGAAGAGTTCCGGGTAGAGCATCAAAGTCTTTCAATGGCCGCCGATTTTAGTCGGGCCGTTTGGCGCGCCCGTGACAGACGCGCGATGATGTGCTTGCGCGCGCGCCCGCGCCATAGATGCACACCCCCCTTTTCGATCCAGGAGCCCGTCATGCGAACCCCCGCCCGATTGTCGATGCTGCGACGTTGCGCCACGGCCTTTTCCCTCGTGGCGGGCCTGTCCGCCGCCCTGTCGGCGAGTGCCCAGACGGCCCCCGCCGCCCCTGCTGCGCCCGCGGTGGGCGGCGGCGCCGGGTGCCCGGCGATCCTGCAGCACAGCTTCCCGCGGCTGCAGGATGAAAAGCCCCAGAACCTGTGCCAGTACTCCGGAAAAGTGGTCCTGGTGGTCAACACGGCCAGTTTTTGCGGCTTCACGCCGCAGTACAAGGGGCTGGAGGCGCTGGACATGAAGTACCGCGCCCGCGGCTTGGTGGTGCTGGGCTTCCCGTCGAACGATTTCTCCCAGGAATCGGGCTCCAAC
This sequence comes from Variovorax sp. V118, assembly GCF_041154445.1. Taxonomy (GTDB): domain Bacteria; phylum Pseudomonadota; class Gammaproteobacteria; order Burkholderiales; family Burkholderiaceae_C; genus Variovorax; species Variovorax boronicumulans. The sequence goes on from NZ_AP028663.1 coordinate 7,063,101, forward strand.
AAGGAAATCGCCGACTTCTGCGAAAGCACCTTCGGCGTGAAATTCCCGATGTTCGCCAAGTCGTCGGTGCGCGGCACCGACGCCAACCCGCTGTTCAAGCAGCTCGCGCAGGCCTCGGGCACGACGCCGAAGTGGAACTTCTACAAGTACCTGATCGGGCGCGACGGCAAGGTGGTGCAGGCGTGGTCGAGCATGACGGCACCCGACGAGAACGGCTTCATCCAGGTCATCGAGAAACAGCTCGGCCCCAGCGGCGACTGACCGGCCCTGCAATGTGAACTTTGAGTCACAAACGTTTACCACTCGAACGGGAACCGTGCGGCGGAGCCGCGCTCATACTTGAGCGTGGGCGGCCAAGGCCCACAGGTTTTCATGTTGCGAGGTCTTCCGGGCGCCTGCCGTCCGGTTGAAATCCCGAGGCGATTCTTCTCCTCCTCCCTCCCTCCCTCCTTCGTGTCGGGGCGCCTCGCAGCATTTTTGTCTTCCCGCCGACAGCGGGGCCCGCGATGACGCAGCGCCCCCTCGGCCTTCCCGCATGCGGTGGCCCGAACGGCCCCAAGAAAAAAGCGCCCCGCGGGGCGCTTTGTCGTTTCAGGGCTGGGTGTCGATGAAGCTCGGCCGCAGCATGAGCTTGTCGTACAACTTGGCCAGGTTGGCGTGGTCGCCGCGCCAGTCGATCTCGGGAAACCGCAGCCCCAGCCAGCCCAGCGCGCAGCCGACCGCGATGTCGGACAGGCTCAGGTGGATGCCGCTGCAGAAGGGCTTGTCGCCCAGGCCCTTGGCCATGGCGGCCACGCCGGCCTGCACCTTGGCCCGCTGGCGCTCGATCCAGGCGGCGCTGCGCTCGGCGTCGGCGCGGCCGGACCAGGTGGCTTCGAGGCGCCACAGCACGCCGGCGTCCATGACGCCGTCGGCCAGCGCTTCCCAGGTCTTGACCTCGGCGCGCTCGCGGCTTTGCTGCGGAATGAGCTTGCCCACGGGCGACAGGGTGTCGATGTACTCGACGATGACGCGCGAGTCGAACATCGCCTCGCCGCCTTCCATGATCAGGCACGGCACCTTGCCCAGCGGGTTCGAATGGGCGATCGTGGTGTCTGCGGACCAGACGTCTTCGATCACGAACTGGTAGTCGAGCCGCTTTTCGGCCAGCACCACGCGCACCTTGCGCACATACGGGCTGGCGGCGGATCCGATCAGTTTCATGAAGGCTCTCTCCCCATCGCTTGTTAACGTTTGTTCGCAGGCATTTTAGGTGAAGGGAAAAAGACAGCGCCCGAATTCCCCCGCGGCACGGCCACCCGGCGGCCGCCTAAAATTCGGGCATGAGCTTTTCCACCGTCTCCGCCCTCTCCCCCCTTGACGGCCGCTATGCGGCCAAACTCGCGGCCTTGCGCCCGCTGATGAGCGAACAGGGCTATATGCACCGTCGCGTGCAGGTGGAGGTGGCCTGGTTCATTGCGCTGTCCGACTGCGGCTTTGCCGAGTTCAAGCCCCTCACGGGCGGCGCCCGCAAGTACCTGATGGGGCTGGTGTCGCACTTTTCCGAGGCCGACGCCTTGGCCATCAAGGACATCGAGAAGACCACCAACCACGACGTGAAGGCCGTCGAATACTGGATCAAGTCGAAGTTCGAGGCCCGCCCCGAGCTGCTGGCCGCCGCCGAGTTCGTGCACTTCGCCTGCACCAGCGAGGACATCAACAACACCAGCCACGCCCTGCAGATCCAGGCCGCGCGCGACACCGTGGTGCTGCCGGCCATCGACGGCCTGATCGCCAAGCTGCGCGAGATGGCGCACCAGTTCGCCGACGTGTCGATGCTCTCGCGCACGCACGGCCAGACCGCCAGCCCCACCACCGTCGGCAAGGAAATCGCCAACGTGGCGGTGCGCCTGACCAAGGCACGCGCGCAGATCGCCGCCGTGCAGCTGCTGGGCAAGATGAACGGTGCCGTGGGCAACTACAACGCCCACCTGGCCGCCTGGCCCGAGTTCGACTGGGAAGCCTTCAGCCGCAAGGTCGTCGAGACGCCCGCGCCGCTGGGCCTGGGCCTGAGCTTCCAGCCGTACAGCATCCAGATCGAGCCGCACGACTACATGGCCGAGCTGTTCGACGCCGTGGCGCGCGTCAACACGATCCTGGTCGACTTCTCGCGCGACATCTGGGGCTACGTGAGCCTGGGCTACTTCAAGCAGCGCCTGAAGAAGGGCGAGATCGGCTCCTCGACCATGCCGCACAAGGTCAACCCGATCGACTTCGAGAACGCCGAGGGCAACCTGGGCCTGGCCAACGCGGTGCTGCGCCACCTGAGCGAAAAGCTGCCCATCAGCCGCTGGCAGCGCGACCTGACCGACAGCACGGTGCTGCGCAACATCGGCGTGGCCTTCGGCTACGCCACGCTGGCTTACGCGAGCCTGGCCACCGGCCTGGGCAAGCTCGAGATCAACCAGGAAGCGCTGGCCGACGACCTCGAGGCCTCGTGGGAAGTGCTGGCCGAGCCGATCCAGACCGTGATGCGCCGCTTCGGCGTGCAGGGCGCCTACGAGCAGCTCAAGGAAGTCACGCGCGGCAAGACCGTGACGGCCGAGGCGCTGCACGGGCTGATCCGCTCGCTGGCCATTCCCGAGGAAGAGAAGACCCGCCTCCTGGCCATGACGCCCGCCAGCTACACCGGCAAGGCGGCCGAGCTGGCCCGTAGAATTTAGGCCTCCCCCGCGACGATCCGCCGGCCCGTGCCGCCCACGGCCGGCGCGCCTCGTTCGCCCACCGATACCTCCCAGCCAACGTGCCCTGTGCAGGGCACGCCAGCCGACAACCCTGACGGGACGCTTCGACGTCCCCGTTGTTCATGCGGCGCGCCCCATTGAGACGCCTCTGGCTCACGCTCCACCGATGGATCGGCCTCACGCTCGGGCCGCTGCTCGCCCTCACGGCGCTGCTGGGCGCCGTGCTGGTGGTGGCGCTGCCGCTCGACCGCGCGGCGCATCCTGAGCTCTTCGTCGCGCACAGCAACAGCAGTGCGGCCCCCGCGCCGCTGGAGCCCCTGCGCCAGCGCCTGCTCGCCGAGTTCGGCCCCGACACCAACCTCACGCTGCGCCCGCCGCGCCAGCCCGGCGACACGCTCTGGGTGCTGGTGCGCGGCCCGTGGGACGGCACGCTCTACCTCGACCCCGCCACCGGCGCCGAACAGGGGCGCCGCGGCACGCACGAAGGCGCCTACAACCTGCTGTTCGAGCTGCACAGCAGCCTGCTGCTGGAAGACACGGGCAAGGGCATCCTCGCCATCGCCGCGCTGGCGTACCTGTTCCTGCTGGTCACCGGCGTGGTGCTGTGGTGGCCGGCGCGCTGGCCGCCCTCGCTGCGCATCGTGCTGGACCGCGGCCTGCTGCGCGGGCTGTTCGACCTGCACCGCACGGGCGGCGCCGTGCTCGGACTGCTGATCGCGGTGTCGGTCTTCACCGGCGCCTACATGGCCTGGCGACCGCTGGGCGGCTTCATCTCGACCGCGCTCGGGCAAACACCTGCCAAGGCGCCCGGGGTGCCCAAGGGCACCGCCACCGGCCCTCGCCTGCCGCTCGACGACCTCGTCGCCCGCGCGCAGGCCGTGTTCCCCGGCCAGCCCATCGGCTACGTGCAGGTACCCGGCCGCGCGGACCGGCCGCTGCGCGTGCGCTTCCGGCTCGCCGACGACCCGCACCCGAACGGCATCGGCTCGGTGTGGGTGCACCCGGTCACGGGCGAGCTGCTCGGCGTGCGCCGCTGGCAGGACATGGACACCGGCAACGGTGCGGTGGTCGTGATCTATCCGCTGCACACCGGCGTGCTCGGCGGCGTGGTGCACCAGGCGGTCACCGCGCTGCTGGGCCTGGCGCTGGCCGGTCTCGGCCTGAGCGGCGTGTGGCTCTGGTGGCGCCGGCGTGCGGTGGCTGCGGCCGCGCGCAGCCAGGCACTGTCGCGCGGCGCGGCGCCCTGAACGACGCACACATCCCATCCCTTCATCCATCACAAATACATCGAGGAGGACTCCCGTGTTCCCGCACAAAAAAACCGCCATCGCCCTGGCCCTGCTGCCCCTGAGCCTGCACAGCTTCGCGGCCGACGCCGAGCCGTCGAAGTCGCTCGAGGCCATCACCGTCACCGGCGACTGGCTCGGCACGCCCACCGAGACCAAGGTGCTTGAGCACGCCGGCGCGCGCAGCATCGTCGAGCGCCAGCAGATCCAGGAAAGCGGCTCGGCCAGCGTGCGCGACGTGCTGCGCCAGGTGCCCGGCGTGCAGGTCCAGGAAAGCAACGGCACCGGCGGCAGCGACATCTCGCTCAACGTGGGCGTGCGCGGCCTGACCTCGCGGCTGTCGCCGCGCTCGACTGTGTTGCTGGACGGCGTGCCGCTGGCCTACGCGCCCTACGGCCAGCCGCAGCTGTCGCTGGCACCGGTGTCGCTGGGCAGCCTCGAGGCGGTCGACGTGGTGCGCGGCGCGGGCTCGGTGCGCTACGGCCCCCAGAACGTGGGCGGCATCATCAACTTCGTGACGCGCTCGATCCCGAAGCAGTTCGCGGGCGAAGTCGGCGTGGGCGTCGAGAGCGCCAGCCACGGCGGCGGCACCAAGAGCACGCCCAGCCTGTTCATCGGCGGCACCAACGAGAACGGCCTGGGGCTGGCACTGCTCTACTCGGGCACGCACGGCGACGGCTTTCGCCAGAGCAACGACAAGACCCGCATCGACGACCTGATGCTCAAGGGCGCCTACCGCCTCTCGAAGACCGACGACATCGCGATCTCGCTGCACCACTTCGAAGGCAAGGGGCGCATGCCCGGTGGCCTGACGACGGCGCAGTTCGCGGCCAACCCGTTCCAGTCGGACCGCCCCTACGACGAGTTCACGGGCCGCCGCACCGACGGCTCGCTCAAGTACACGCACAACGACGGCGTGAACAAGTTCGAGATGCTGACCTACTACACGGACTCGTACCGCAGCAGCTACCTCGAGCAGGAAGGCACGGGCGCCAACGCCAACCGCCGCCGCCTGACCACCGCGCCGCGCAACTACAAGACCTACGCCTTCGAGCCCCGCTACTCGCGCCTGATCGACTCGGGCAGCGTGGTGCAGGAAATCAGCATCGGCGCGCGCTACCTGAAGGAAGAGGCCTCCGAAGTGGCCACGCGCAGCAGCTACTACCGGCCGGCGCCGGGCTTCGACGCCTACGCGCTCGCGCAGCCCGCGTACCAGACCAGCAAGGGCGGCACGACCGCGCACGCGGTCTACATCGACGACCGCATCGACTTCGGCAACTGGACGGTCACGCCCGGCGTGCGCTACGAATCCTTCCGCTCGCACAACGACGTGTTCACGGTGGCCAACAACCGCATCACCAACGCGATCTACCCGAAGATCGATTCCAACGAGGTGCTGCCCACGCTGTCGGTGCTCTACCGCATGAGCGAGCGCTGGACGCTGTTCGCCAATGCCGGCGTGTCGTTCGGGCCGCAGCAGTACGCCCAGCTCGCGCAGTCGACCACCAGCCTGCACCCCGAAAAGGCCAAGACCTACGAGATCGGCACCAAGTACAAGGGCGAATCGTGGAGCGGCGAGCTGACGCTGTTCAACATCAACTTCGACAAGGAGCTGCAGCTGGCGCGCTCCATCACCGGCGACGTCGGCCAGTGGACCGACCTGGGCGCCACGCGCCACCGCGGGCTGGAGTCGGCGCTGCGCTACGACCTGGGCAGCCTGAGCGACGCGCTCAAGGGGCTGTCGGTGTCGGGCACCTACACGTACACGCAGGCCACCTCGAAGGCGGGCGTGTTCGCAGGGCGCGACCTGCCCTTCTACTCGCGCCACGTCGCGACGCTCGGCGCACGCTACGAGCGCGGGCCGTGGACGCTCAACGCCGACCTCTACGCGCAATCGAAGCAGCGTTCGCCGGGCTCGCCGGACGACGGCGCCAGGTACATCACCGTGGAAGACGCGAGCGGGCGGCTGGGCGACATCCCGGGCTACGGCACGGTGAACCTGCGCGCGGCCTACGACTTCGGCCCCTCGCTGAGCCACCTGAAGCTGGCCGTGGGCGTGAAGAACCTGTTCGACCGCCGCTACTACAACCGTTCGGTCGACAACAACGGCGGCAAGTACGTGGGCCAGCCGCGCACGGTGTACCTGCAGGCGTCGCTGGCGTTCTGAGGCCGAAGGGGCGCGCGCATACACTCGCGCACCCATGGCTCTCAAATCCACCATCTTCAAGGCCACCCTCGCGGTGGCCGACATCGACCACGGCTACTACGCCGACCATGCGCTGACCCTGGCGCGCCACCCCAGCGAGACCGACGAGCGGATGATGATCCGGCTGGTCGCGCTCGCGCTCAACGCGCACCAGCTGCAGGACATCTGCAACGGCGACGGCACGCTGGCCTTCGGCGCGGGCCTGTCGAACGTCGAGGAGCCCGACGTGTGGCTGCGCGACTTCACGGGCCAGACCAAGATCTGGATCGAGGTCGGCCAGCCGGAAGACAAGCCGATCATCAAGGCCTGCGGCAAGGCCGACGAGGTGATCGTCTACTGCTTCAACCACGCGGCCGAGATCTGGTGGCGCGGCATCGAGAGCAAGCTCACGCGGCCGCAGAACCTGAAGGTCTACCGCGTACCCACCGAGGCCTCGCAGGCGCTCGCCAGGCTGGCGCAGCGCAGCATGCAGCTGCAGGCGACGATCCAGGAAAGCACGCTCACGCTGGGCGACGGCGTCAACAGCATCGACGTCGAACTGCTCAAGTGGAAGTAAGGGGTCCGCGCGGCTAGGCCGCCGGCATCATCTCGCCGCACTGCCAGCACTGCTCGAAGCCGCCTTCGACCTGCTCGCCGCACACGCAGCGCCAGCTGCGCTGCGGGCGGTTCTGCAGTTCGTGCAGCAGGCGCTTCGCGAGCTCGTACTGCGATTCGTCGTCGATCCAGATCTCGGGCAGGCACTGGTCGGGCGGCAGTTGGCCCATGACCGCGCCGAGGAATTCGCGCTGCACGGTGGCGGCCACGCCCTCCTCGCACAAGGCGTGCGCCCACACGGTCGCGATCGCGAGGTTGGGGGCTTGCGCGAGGCGGCGCATGGTCAGGGGGCCCAGTTTTTCTCGTCGTCCGGGTCGAACTCGGTCTCTGCAGCGGTCGGCTCGGCTTCGCGTGCGCGCTCGGCATAGCGGTTGAAGCGCCAGGCCGAGTCTTCCATGGTGATGCGGCGCCAGGTGACGCGCTTCTCGACCGGCGTCATGGCCGGCCAGTACTGCACCTCGTCGAAGGTGCGCCCGCACCCCTTGCACTCGTCGTCGCCCTGGCTGGTCGAGCAGATCGCGATGCAGGGCGTGTCGGGTGTGCTGTGGTACCAGTCGAGCCAGGCGGCCCAGGCCTTGGCGGGAAAGCCGACCTCGTCGACCTCGTCTTCGTGGTGGAAGACCATGAGCGCGTAGACCTCGGCCAGCGCGCGCAACTCGGGCGCCAGCGTGATGCCGTCGGGCGAGGGAGACTTCTCGCGCCAGTGGTTGATGGCGGCCTCGATGTCGGTGATGTGGATGGCGGCCATGGAGAGTGAAAAAACAGCGAGCGGCGATCATAGTCCCGCAATGTCCCGCTCCTTCTTAGGGCCATAGGCGCTCCCAAAAATGGAGCATCAAATGCCCACTGCATGCGCCCCTCCGGACATTTGCCCTTAAATGTAAAGAAAACTTTTGGTTGCCTCGGCGCGGTCTTCAATGCTCTAATCCCGCCCACGAAGGGGAGTAGCTCCCGATCGCTGTCCCCGGGCAGCGTGAATCGTCAGGTCGTCAATACGAAGCACAACACTTCCGGCCTGTCGGGCGACACACGCGCGGACCCAGGTCGGCGCGCTTGCTGTTGTCGAGCGAGACCTTCGATTTGAACCTGCGCAGGTTTGGTCGAAGCGTTCGCAAGTCCCCGGTGTCACCCGGCCTTCGCTCCCCCGCTTTCGACCGCACCCGCGCAGGGTGAATCGAAACGCATCGGCATGCCGCTGCCCGTCGTGGTCCCCATCAGGGAGCTGCGGGCGTGGCGCCAAGACAAAGAGGAATCTATGGAACAGTTCATGGCCCCGGAATTCTGGGTCGCGGTCGGTCAGATCATCATGATCGACATTCTTTTGGGCGGCGACAACGCCGTCGTCATCGCGCTGGCCTGCCGCAAGCTGCCGCCCGCGCAACGCACCCAGGGCATCCTGTGGGGTACCGCCGGCGCCATCGTGCTGCGCGTGATCCTGATCTTCTTCGCGCTCACGCTGCTCGCGATTCCGTTCCTGAAGCTGGTGGGCGCGATCCTGCTGCTGTGGATCGGCGTGAAACTGCTGGCCCCCGACCATGACGACGCGCACGGCAACATCGCCGGCAGCGACCGCCTCTGGGGCGCCGTGAAGACCGTGATCGTGGCCGACCTGGTCATGAGCGTGGACAACGTGATCGCCATCGCCGGTGCCGCACAAGGCGCGGGCGACGGCCACCAGATGCCGCTGGTGATCTTCGGCCTGCTCGTGAGCATCCCGATCATCGTCTGGGGCAGCCAGCTGGTCATCAAGCTGATGGACCGCTTCCCGATGATCATCACGCTGGGCGGCATGCTGCTGGGCTGGATCGCCGGCACGATGGCCGTGTCCGACCCGGCCCTGGCGAACCCCGCCAACTGGACCTGGGTGCCGAAGGTGCCGCAGACCGACACCATCAAGTACGCCGCCGGCATCATCGGTGCGCTGCTGGTGCTGGCGATCGGCAAGTGGGTGGCTTCGCGCAAGCCGGCCCCCGCCACCCCGGCCCACTGAGCGTTCGTTGAACGATAAACGCCCCGCACTGAAACTTCTTGCATCAATCCGGTCTCTGTCACTCTAACTATCAAAGGAGAGCACTCATGGAAAAGATCATTCTTTACGTCGACGACGCCGTCTATGCCAGCGAGCAGTTCGCCGAACTGGCGCCGGATGCCGACAACGTCGTGGCGCGCCATTGGGTGCTCGTGGCCTGCGCGCCGCGCATGACACACCGGATCAGCAAGTGGGTGAGCCACAGCGCGCGCGAGAACTGGCGCGCCAAGTGGTTCAGCAAGGTGCAGGCGCAGATGCTGCCGCTGCTCGAACGCAACGGCGGCCAGGTGACGGCGGTGCTGGCCAAGGGCCCGCTGACCGACCTGACGCAGCAACTCAAGCGCGAGCACGCGGCCACCCACGTGGTCGATGCGCGCCGCCCGAAGATCGGCGTCGACCTGGAACCGGTCACGCCCGACCAGACCCCGCCCAAGCAATCGGGCTGGGCCTTTCCCGGCGCCGTGATGGGCATGGGCGCGCTGCTGGTGCTGGCCAACGAGCTGGCCGAGTAAGCCCGGGGCGGGGCCACACGCCCGGCCCTCCGAACCGACACAAGCCCCGCTGCGGCAACGCAGCGGGGCTTGTTCTTTTGTGCGGGCCCGTGGGGTATCCTGCGGCGCATGCGCATCCTCCTCAAATGGCTGCTCAGCGCCGTCGCGCTGCTCGCGGTCGCCTACCTCTACAGCGGCGTCCAGGTCCAGAGTTTCGGTTCGGCGCTGCTCGCAGCGGCCGTGATCGGCCTGCTCAACATGGTCGTGCGGCCGGTGCTGGTGATCCTGACGCTGCCGGTCACCATCGTCACGCTCGGGCTGTTCCTGTTCGTGATCAACGCCCTGCTGTTCTGGGCCGCCTCGGGCCTGCTCGGCGGCTTCCATGTGAACGGCTTCCTCGCCGCGCTGCTGGGCTCGCTGATCTACTCACTGCTCGGGCTGCTCATCGAGAGCGCGCTGGGCGGGCTGCTGTCCTCCCGGCGCTGAGCGCCGCCCCTCGACGCTTCACTACTTCAGCGGCGGCTCCTCGGCCTGCTGCTTGACCAGCACGTCGACGGCGCGTGCGCGCGTGTCGATGATCGATGCCTCGTAGTGGTCGATGGGCGCGCCCGACTTGCGGACCAGCTCCTGCGCCGCCTTGAAGCGGTCGCGCGCCGCCGGGTAGTCGAGGATCGCCACGTTGGCCTCGGCATCGGCGCGGATCGCGCGCAGCGCGTCGTTCTGCGCGCCGTACAGATTGGCCAGCGTGCGCCAGGCCGTGGCGTCCCGCGGATGAACGGCCACCCAGTCGCGCAGCACGGGCACCATCGGCGCGGGCTGGCGCTGGGCGATCGCGGCTTCGGCTGCGAGGATCATCTCGGGCCGCTCCTTCGACTTGGCGTCGAGCAGCGCCGCCGCGCGAGAGGCGCCACCGGCCGCGAGCTCGATCTCCGCCTGCAGCCAGCGCGCCTGCTTGGATGCGGCCGCATCGTCGGCCGTGCGGGCCATGAGCCGCTCGGCCAGTGCGCGCGCCGCCTTGAAATCGCGCAGCTCCTTGGCCGCCATCGCCGCCGCGTAGAGCGTGCCCGCCTGCTGGGCCGGCGAGCTGGAAGCGAACTCGCCGCTCGAGGCCGCATTGACCCACAGCCGCAGCACGTCGACGCCCGGGCGCGTCAGCACGCGGGCGCGCGAGGCGACCATGGCGTGGTCCATGACCAGCGGCACCACCGGCGGCGCGGCGTCGACGCGGAACTGGAACCGCCCTTGCATGTCCGAGATGCGCTCGGTCGTCAGCGGGTGGCTGCGCAGGTAGGGGTACGAGCCGTTGTCGTTCAGGCGCGAGGCGTACTGCAGCTTCTCGAACATCGCCGCGGCGCCCTGCGGCGCAAAGCCCGCCTGCGTCATCACGCCGAAGCCGATGCGGTCGGCCTCGCGCTCCATGTCGCGCGAGAAGCTCAGCTGGTTCTGCATGAACAGCGCCTGGCTGCCCATGATCACGGCCTGGCCGGCGTCGGAATTGCGGCTCTTGCTGGCGGCGATCATCCCGAGGATCAGGCCGGCGATCATCAGGGGCATCTGCTTGCCCTGCTTGCTCATGATGCGCGAGATGTGGCGCTGCGTGACGTGCGACAGCTCGTGCCCGAGCACCGTCGCCAGCTCGTCGCGGCTGCCGACCGCGGCCAGCAGCCCCAGGTTCAGCCCGAGGTAGCCGCCCGGCAGCGCGAAGGCGTTGATGTTGCGGTCGCGCCCCAGCAGGATGGTCCAGGCGAAGCGCTCGTCGAGCTCGGGCGTGAGCTCGCCGCGCGAGCGCGCAGCGGCCAGCAGGCGCTGCCAGATGTCCTGCACATAGGCGGCGATCACCGGGTCGTCGATGTAGTCGGTGTCGCGGTACAGCTCGCGCACGATCTGGTCGCCCAGCCGGCGCTCGGCACTCGCCGTCATCTCGCCGCCGTCACCGAGGCCCGGCAGGATCTGCTGCACCTGCGCCAGCGCGGGGGCCGGCAACAGCACCTGGGAAGCTATCAAAAAGGTAGCGCACACCGCATGCCGGAGGGGCGTCGGGCGGGTTTTCTTGTGGGAAGAAGGAGTCAAGCGCGGCATTCCTCGTCTGTGGCTCGGGCTCGTATGATGCATCTTCAAAACGAACGTTCACCGATGAGCACCCTCACCCATTTTGACGCCCAGGGCCAGGCCCACATGGTCGACGTAGCGGCCAAGCCCGCCACCCACCGCGTGGCCGTGGCCACCGGCCGCATCGAGATGCAGCCTGCGACGCTGGCGCTGATCGAATCGGGCACCGCCAAGAAGGGCGACGTGCTGGGCATCGCGCGCATCGCCGGCATCCAGGCCGCCAAGAAGACCAGCGACCTGATCCCGCTGTGCCACCCGCTGGCGCTGACCCGCGTGGCCGTGGCCTTCGCGCTCGCCGAGGGCGGCCAGGCGCCGCAGGTGGCCTGCACCGCGACCGTCGAGACCGTCGGCCCGACCGGCGTGGAAATGGAAGCCCTGACCGCCGTGCAGGTCGCGCTGCTCACCATCTACGACATGTGCAAGGCCGTCGACCGCGGGATGCGGATCACCGACGTGCATGTGCTGGAGAAGCACGGCGGGAAGTCGGGGAGCTACGTCGCGACGGCGGGCTGAATTCAAACGGCTACAGCTCGGGTGCGTCGTCCGGGCGGTTGTCCAGCCAGCGGGCGAACGCGGCCGGGAACGCCACCCGGAAACGTTCGGCGAGCGCATGCGCTTCGGCATCGCGGCCCAGCAACTCGGCGCTTTCGATCAACTTCGTGATGACGCGCGGCTCGGGCGAAAAATGCAGCACGCGCCCGGCCAGTTCGTGCATGTGCGCCGCATTCGCCGGCGTGACGGCCGTGAGCGTCACCTCGGCGAAATCCACCTGGAGTGAGAACAGCCACGAGCCCTGGAGCTTGGCGAGCGTGTCGTCGCGGTAGGCCGACATGCGGGCGTCGCGCGGCAGGTAGATCTGGCTAATGCGGGTGTAGTCCCAGGCGGCGTAGCCGATGACGGCGATCCAGGCTGCGGCTGCGGCGAATGCGGCGAGCTTTCTGCCGTTCGCTTCCGGGCGCTTGGGCGATGCCGGCCACAGGATGCCGAGGCACAGGCCGAACACCAGTTGAAACGGGCCGTACCAGAGCGGGTACTCGAGCAGGCTGTGCACGAGGATGACGCCGAGCAGGCCCCACGCGATCAGCCGCAAGGGATCGCGCTCGCGCCAGGGCTTTGCCGCCCCCACCATCCACAGAAAGCCGCCGCAGATGAGCAGCGCCGCCGGAATTCCCAGCTCGACCGCGAGGTGCAGCGGGAGGTTGTGGGCGTTGTCGAGGATGACGGGGAAACGCGGGCCGTTGTACAGCGTGGCGAAGTGGGCGAAGCTGAGTTCGCCCCAGCCCCAGCCGGTGAGGGGGCGCTGGGCGATGAGGGACAGGACGTTCTGCCAGAGAACGACGCGGCTGTCGGTGGTGACGACGGCGGGTTGGAGGCGGTGGAGCATGCCGGTGCCGGAGGCCGCCGCGCCGCTGGCATCGCCTCCACTGGCCAAGAGCGGCAACAGCCAATGAAGGGCGGCGTACAGCGGGAGTGCCGCGAGCAGAAGTGCCGGTGCAGGCAGGTGGAAGCCTGTCGTACCAGCATGCGGTGGCGTCGCCCGACGCTCCCGCCACGCCATGACTCCGGCCCCGGTGACGATCACCAACAACTGCAGGAAGCCGGTACGCGATCCTGAGGCCACCAGGGACGCAACTAGGAGCACAGCGACGGGGGCGAGCCCCCCCCGCACGCGCCGCGACCTGTGCGTGGCATGCCACCACAGCGCAGCGATCAGCGCCATGCTGATCAAGGTGGCGAACTGGTTGCGCTGGCGCAGATTGCCCCAGCCGCGGCCGGGTGGCGGCGACGAGGTCAACGCGCCAAGAAACTCTGTGAGGCCGTAGTACTGGAGCAGCCCGAGAAGGCCGCTGAGCAGGCCGGCGGCGAGCAGACCGGCGGGCAGTGGCGAAAACCCCGGCGCGACACGGTGACGCGAAAAACCAGCCCCCACGCATGCAGAGAGCGCTACGCCGCCAATGGCCATCCAGGCAGGCAGCATGGATTGAATGCCTCCCTCACCCAGTCCAGGCAAGGCAATGCCAAGAGCGCACGCGATCAGCCAGACACAGAGCTGCCGTGATAACCCCGCCAGCGGCCCTGCGACCAGCAGGCCCGCGACGCATGCCCATGACACCAGCAACTGCCAAACGCCAACAGTCGGCCCCGCCGTAAGGGGCGACAGGAAAGAAGCCGCCACCAACAACGTCAGCACTTGGCCCGTTCGGACATGCGGCGCACGCGGTTCTGAAAGCCATGTGCGAAGGGGCATGGGGACATTGTGCCGATCACCCAAACCCGACGAGTGGTCACCCGGCGCAGATAGGTGGTTTTGCAATTAGACACACTTAAGAACAACCTACAACAATCATGAATAACTGTGTTCTGCCTCCACCGGCGCCAGTCAGCCTGAAAGTTGAATCAGTGAGAAGAACTGGCCTGCAATCCTTCGCCTTGAAACAGGCGGCGGGGTTCACCTTGATCGAATTGATGATCACGGTCGCCATCGTTGCGATCCTCGCAGCCATTGGCTACCCCGCCTATGGCGACTATGTGCGCCGTGGCCAGTTGGTCGAAGGGTTCACTCAGCTCTCGGACTACCGCGGAAAGATGGAGCAGTACTTCCAGGACAACCGGAACTACGGCACCGACAACACGTGCGCGACGGCGGCGAGCTGGAAAACCTTTGTCCCCGCAGATGCAAAGAACTTCAGCTATGCGTGCCAGCTCACCGACAGCGGCCTTGGCTACGTGATCACTGCAACGGGCAGCAGCCGCGCCACAGGGCACCAGTACACGATCAACCACAACGGTGTGCGCGGCACGATCAAGTTCAAGGGAACGACCGTGAGCGTTTCGTGCTGGCTGGTCAAAGGCACCACCTGCTGATCCGGTGAACGCGATGCAAAAACAACGCGGATTCACGATCATCGAATTGATGGTCGGCATCGTGGTGCTGGCGGTGATTCTGATGGTGGCCATGCCCAACATCGACAAGTGGCTGGACAACACGCGCATTCGCAACGCCGCAGCGGCTCTCCAAGACGGCCTTCAGAGGGCCCGCACCGAAGCGGTAAACCGCAACCAGAACATTTCCTTCTACCTAGTGTCACAAGCGAGTCCAGGCGCGCTGGATAACAACTGTGCACTGTCTTCCACAAGTGCTGGATGGGTGGTGAGCGTCAACTCGCCGGTGAGCAAGTGCGCCGACTCACCTTCGACAACAACGTCACCCATGATCGTCCTGGGTCGTCCCAGCGGCGACAGCGGCGGCGGCGTACGGGTATCGGCCAAGCAATCGGACGGCACATCGAACGCGACGACAGTGACGTTCAACGGCTTCGGCAGGGTCGTCAATACGGGTGACGCCATCAATTGGATCGAGATCAATGGTCCGCTTTCCGCGGCCACCTACCGCAAGTTACGCGTAACCGTGGCCGCCGCCGGCGCCACGCGCATCTGCGACCCGGATGCTGCGACAGGCAGCCCGCGCAGATGCTGAAGAGGACTCCCCAATGACGACACGCACACGCAAGCCCATGCTTCGGCGCGCACCGCCCGCTCACGCGATGCGGCACGCCAAGGGCCAGCGCGGCATCGTGCTGCTCGAGGCCCTGATTGCCATGCTGATCTTCATGCTCGGCGTGCTGGGGCTCATCGGCCTGCAAACCAGCATGACCAGCGCACAGACGGATGCCAAGTTCCGCGCAGATGCTGCATACCTGGCCAGCGAGGTCGTGGGTCGCATGTGGGCCGACCTCGGCCATCTCAACGACTACAACGGTGAGGACAGCTGCTCCGCCACCGCATGCAGCGAGTGGCGCGCCAAAGTCGGCCAGCTCCTTCCAGGGGGCGGTGCCTCCATCGCAGTGGACAGCACCAACAGCGACGTGACAGTGGTGGTCCGATGGACCAGCCCGACGGGCGAAACGCACCAATACACCACCCGAAGCGCCGTTCTCGGCAAGGCCTCCTGACCATGGCAAGCCAACATCTTTCTGCTCGTAGTCGCGCGCGCGGCTTCACGCTTATCGAACTCATGGTCGGCCTCGCACTGGGCCTGTTGACCACGCTGGTGATCGGCAGTGTTCTGGTGCTCGCGGACGGGAAGAAGCGCACCCTCAGCGAAGGCGCTGATGCGCAAGCGAACGGGGCACTGGCGCTCTACGCCCTGCAGCGGGAAATTCAGATGGCGGGTTACGGCACGTCCATCAACCCGGCTGCGCTGGGCTGCCCCATCAAGGGCTCATACAAGGATCCGTCGGCGCCCGCCGACACCCCGGCCATCCCGTTCACTCCCGTTCTCGCACCTGTGACCATCGTGAACGGCGCCAATGGCGCGCCCGACACGATCACCATCTTGCAAAGCCGCAAGCCGGGTTTCTCAACCCCCATTGCCATCGCCAGCGATCACGCGAAGACCGACAACTTTTTTGTCGTCAAGTCGTCGTTGGGCGTCGCGGTGGACGACTTGATGATCGCCGTTCCCGAATCGGGCCTCTGGGACGCGTCCCACTGGTGCACGCTGTTCAGCGTCACGAGCGACAACGCGGCCAGTCCGACGGACACCACCTTGAGCAACACGCGCATTCCCCACGCCTCGGGCGGGACCAACAAGTGGAATCGCAGCAGCGTCTTTCCCGATGACGGCTATGCGAGAAACGGCTACCTCCTCAACCTCGGGAGCATGGCGCTCAACACCTACAGCATCAATGCCGGCAACGACATGGTCGTCACGTCGAACACCGCCGGCGGTGTCAATTCGACGGCGGAGGCGGTGTTTTCGCAGATCGTCAATCTGCAAGCGATGTATGGCAAGGACACGACGGGCACGGGCACCGTGGACACGTACGACACAACAACGCCAACCACGGCAGCCGACTGGCAACGCGTGCTGGCCATCCGCATCGCCGTGGTCGCGCGCAGCAATCAGAAAGAGCTCGAAGCAGTCACCGCCAGTGCACCGCAATGGGATGTGGGCGCAGGCAGCACGATCAGCGGCACGAGTGCTTGCCATGGCGACAGCAAATGCCTCCCTCTGAAGGTAAGTCACCTCACCGACTGGCAACGCTACCGGTACCGGGTCTATGACACCGTGGTGCCACTGAGAAATGTGCTTTGGAATTCGGCAAAGACACCATGACGAAAAAAAATCTCCCCAGACGCGGCCAGCGGGGCGTCTCACTCCTGTTCGCGTTGATCGCACTGGTTGCGCTGTCTCTCGCGACACTGGCGCTCGTGCGCACAGTGGACACAGGCGCGTTGATGCTGGGCAACATCGGCTTCAAGCAAGACGCAACCGTGACAGCGGACCAGACCGCACGCGAGGCCTTGGCCTGGGTCAAGAACAACACGGCCAGCCTCGATGACGACGCTCCCGCGAGCGGCTATTACGCGAGCACCAGAGAAGTCAACGCCGACAAATCGTTTACGCCGGTCGACGTCACAGGGCAGCAATACGACCCTGCGGCCTCTGCGCTTTACCGCACCCGACGGCTGGTGGATTGGAGCGAAGCGCAGGACGGCGCGTGCCCTTACGCAACCTCAGGCACCTACTCCACCTGCGCAATCAAATCGGCCGCGGGCGCGACGATCAATGGCAACAAGACGCGTTATGTGATCTTTCGCCTGTGCGCGGCCACCGGCAGCGCCAATGACGAACTCAACAACAGCTGTTCCAAGCCGCTAAACAGCAACGGCGGTGCATCCGGACGCGGCGCGCTCGCCTATGGCAGCGCACGTTTCGCATCGACTTCAGGCGCTTACTACCGCATCGTCGTTCGCGTGCTTGGCGCACGCAACACCGTCAGCTACACAGAAACCATTGCCAACTTCGAATAGTTCGGCTTGTCGGCACGAGGAGCTTTTACGCATATGAACCATCACGATTCCCATCGCCGCCCGAGCCGTCCTCCTGTGCACTGGTTGCAGCTCGCCTTGCTGTGCACCGCCGTGGGAGCTGTTGCGGTGGCCGCAGTGCCAGCGCTTGCCGAAACGTACATCTTCGACGAGCCACTTGCCACCCGCTCGAACACGAAGGCGAAGCCCAACCTCCTGTTCATCCTCGATGACTCGGGAAGTATGGCGCGGGAGTACATGCCCGACGAGATGTCGAGCACCGACCGCTTCGGCTACTACAGTGCCCAATGCAATGGTCTGGCCTACGACCCCAGCATTACCTACTCGGCCCCCATCAACGCGGACCGCACGTCGTTTCCGAACGCGAGTTTCACCAATGCATGGGGCGACGGCTTTGCCCTGACCGGCGCGACCAACCTGAACAGCACGGGTCCTAGCCGCACGGCGGAAGTCTCCCCTGCAGTGACCGCAGGTACCGGCAGCAAGACTTTCAGTTTCACGGGGTCCGGGTACAACGGCGACCTGGGCTTGGTCGTTGGCAACGCGGTCGTGCTTACAAGCGGTGGCAACGTGCTGTCAGGCTTCGTGACTTCATGGCAAGTCACGGGCAACACCTCACCATACAGCTACACCCTCGTGGTCGATGTCACAGCCGCCACTGGCAGCAGCTCGGCCACCAGTTGGACTATTCAAAAGCCACAAGGCAGCACCTACTACACCTACAGCGGCGCGGAGCCGAAGATGGGATGGCGATACAACTCGGATGACGTGATCAAGGATACGTTCTACAACGAGTGCTTCACCAGAGTCAGTGCCGGATCGACCCTGTTCACCCCAGTCAAGGTCTACAGCTCATCTACCGAGGCCACGAACTACGCCAACTGGTATTCCTACTACCGCACACGCACGATGCTCATGCGCACAGCCGTCGGCAGCGCATTCAAGGCACTCGACGATAGCTACCGCGTGGGCTTCACGACGATTCACAACAAGGATGTGACGGACAGCAACGGGTTCCAGTCCGTGAGCGACTTTGACGCCACCCAGAAAAGCACGATCTACTCCAAGCTTTATGCGGCCCAAGCCAGTGGCGGTACCCCTTTGCGAGCCGCTCTTTCCAAAGCTGGACGTTACTACGCGAAGTACTACGCAAGCCAACAGGATCCAGTCCAGTATTCCTGCCAACGCAACTATGCGTTGCTCTCGACTGATGGCTACTGGAACAACGGTGGGGCCAGCGGTGGAGTTGACGTGGAATCCGGGGACTACCGGGCGCTGGATCTGGCCGGCAACATGGTCGGAAATCAGGATGGCACGCAGGCTCGGCCCATGTACGACGGAGCGACAACCACCACCACAGTCACGCGGACTCAATACACCGTCGGCGACAGGAAGTCATGCAACTCGGTTACGAACGGGTATCGGGTGAAAGTCCAGCCGCAGACACTTGTCAACGGCATCTGGTCGAATAACCGCGCACTCCCAGACATGTGCCTTCCAAAGGGATCGGTCGTGACAAACGACCAAGTGGTCGAGGATCTCGTCGGCAAAACTGTTCAATCGCCCGAGGTTTCCAATACAACCCCAACCGGCGGTTCATCCAACACGCTGGCGGACGTTGCTCAGTACTACTACGCGACCGACCTGCGCACCACGGCGCTTGGAAATTGCTCCGTGACAGTTGCGGGAACAACGCAGAACGTCTGCACCAACAGCCTCAAGCCCGCAGGGCTCGACACGGCGACGCACCAGCACATGACCACCTTCACGATCGGCCTGGGGGTGAGCGGTACGTTGACGTACGACCGAAACTATCTCACTCAGACGACGGGCGACTATGTCAAGCTGAAGGCAGGCACCACCGACTGGCCAGTTCCCACCACAAATATCACAGGGGGTTCAGGCGATGCGCGGAACATCGATGACCTGTGGCATGCAGCAGTCAACGGACGCGGCCAGTACTACTCTGCCCTGAACGCCACGGCGCTGCGCGAAGCGATCGCAGGTGTGGTGAACACCATCCAGGAAGAGCATGGCTCGTCTTCGGCCGCTTCCACCAGCTCGCTAGAGCTCGTTGCGGGAGAGAACAACCAAGTCTACAAGGCAAGCTACACCACGAAGACTTGGATCGGCGACGTTCAGGCCTATACGCTCAACGGCGACACCGCGGCCATTGGCAGCACGCCCGTGTGGTCGGCGCAGTCGCTTCTCAACGCGAAGACTTACACCACGCGGCGCATCTTTTACCGCCAGCCTTCCTCGACCACCACCTTGCGAACGTTCGATTGGACGAGCCTGCAGGCCGACGGGCTGGATGGCAATTTCAGCGGGTTGTGCTCCAAGTCCGTGACATCTTCGCAGTGCGGCGGCCTGACAACTTCGGAGGCCACCATTGCCAACAACGGCGCAAACCTTGTGAACTTCCTGCGTGGCGACCGCGCGTTCGAGAGCGCGAGCACGGCGAACAGCACGACGCGTGCAATTTACCGGGCACGCACAGCCGTGCTCGGCGACATCGTCAACGGCGCGCCCGTGTACGTGAGCAAGCCGCCCTTCAACTACACCGACACCGGCTATGCCACCTTCGTGGCCGCTCAGCGTTCGCGCAAGCCCATGATCTACACGGCAGCCAACGACGGCATGCTCCATGCGTTCTCGGCAGCCACCGCCGATGGCGGCAGCGAGATATGGGCGTACGTCCCCACCGCCGTGATGTCCAACATGTACCGCCTCGCCGACGCGAGCTACGAATCCCGACACCTCTACCTGGTGGACGGGGCCCCGGTCATCGGGGACATCAAGGTGGGCACCACGTGGAAGACCATCCTGGTCGGCGGCCTCAACAAGGGTGGCCGCAGCTACTACGCACTGGACATCACGGATCCCGAGAACCCGCTGCCGCTGTGGGAGTTCTCGCACGACAACCTGGGCCTGTCCTTCGGCAACCCGGTCATCACCAAGCGGCAGGACGGCACCTGGGTCGTCGTGTTTTCGTCGGGCTACAACAACGTGAACCCAGGCGACGGACAGGGGCGCCTCTTCGTGCTCAACGCCAACACCGGCGTGCGACTGCTCGACATAGCGACGGGCGAGGGAACAACCTCCAACCCTGCCGGCATGGCAAAGATCAATGCGTGGATCGACGACCCGTCGGACAACACGTCGAAGCGCTTCTATGGCGGCGACTTGTTGGGCAACTTGTGGCGCTTCGATGTGGACAACCGCATCGAACCCAACCAAGCAGCATTGAAGCTTGCCAAGTTCCAGATCAACGAGAACACGCCGCAGCCCATCACGACCCGGCCGGAAACAATCGAAATCTCCGGCAAGGCCGTGATCATTGTGGGCACAGGCCGTTACCTGGGCACCGACGACATATCGGATGCAACACAGAACACGCTCTATGCCGTGAAAGACCCATTGACGAATACCAGCCTGGGCGACGTGCGCGCCAGCAATACGATGGTTCGGCAAACATTCACGGTGACGGGAAATAACGCCACCATCAGCAGCAATCCGGTGAACTGGTCCACCAAGAACGGCTGGTGGGTCGACCTGCCGAACACGGCTGCGATTGGCACGGCGAAGGAGCGCATCGTGACGGACATGGCATTGCAATTCGGCACCTTGTCGATCGGCACGGCCATTCCAAATGGCGACGCGTGCAGTTCGGGCGGTTCGTCGTGGCGCTACTACCTCAACGCTTCCGACGGCACGGGGTTGGAAAGCGTGGCCGGAAACCTCTGGAGCGAATCCTCGCTGATCGTGGGCCAGAGCTGGGTCAAGCTTGAGAATGGGGAGACACGCATCCTGCGCCAAGGTAGCGACGGCACGATTCGCACTGAGCGGCCGCCAGGCGGTGGGGGAGATGCGGGGGCAGCGCACCGAGTTTCCTGGCGCGAATTGGCCAATTGACAGCCGCACGTGAGAACCATCGGATGTGAGCGCTTTGCACTGGGGCGCGACGAGCGAGCCCTATATGTCTGCATCGTCGTATCCTTCGCTGCGCATGTCGCGATGCTCTCCTATTCATCTTCGGAAAGCGTGAGTACGAGAGCTGACTATGCGACGTTGGCGGGAACGCCATCGCCCAGCTTTCGTGCGCGCCTGAAGCATCCGCAACCCGCGGTACTGCCATCGACGGACAAGCGCACGGTGGAAATGCCACGTTCGCTCACCGCACAACCGGAGCGCCCAAAGTTCGCTGCACTCGTTTTTCCTGCGCTCGCAACTGATTCGCGACCACCTGATTTTTCGACGCATCAACAGGAGCACGCCGAATCGCCACAGGAGGCAGCAACACGACCCGAGGAATTGGACGGGTACGTGCCGCGGCCCTTGCTTACGCAGGCACCAGTGCCTCGCGCGCCAATTGAAATTCATCCACCGAACTCGGAGAGGGGCGCGAGCGCCCCGAAGTACGCTGGTGTGTTGTCTCTCTTCATCGATGAGGATGGTGAGGTTCGCCATATCCTGGCAGATGAGCCTCCATTGCCCTATGAATTCGAGCAGGCAGTTCGTAATGCCTTTTCGGTCGCGCGCTTTATTCCAGGGATGCGTGACGGTCGCATCGTGAAGTCCCGGCTGAAAGTGGAGGTTGTATTCGACGCGATTGCGCCAATACGTTCAGAACCGACGGCTTTGGCGCCTTGAGGCGCACTATTTGAGGCTTATACCAAAGCTGACCCAGCTCATCGGGTCAAATGATGCTGCCGATGTGCACATGGCGCTACCCTGAGCACTGCAGCTGCTGGTAGGGGGCCGATGGCTGACGCCCCAATAGCGGCAAACCCTCGCCACGCTCAACCTCGGGAGGAGCTTTTTTGGGAGAGGACTTGCCCGAAGGCTTTTTTTCGATAAGCACCCCGATGCCTTTCTTCAGGGCATCGATCACCACCTCGAACAATTGGGCCTTCTCGTTGGCTTCGCGAGGCTGAACTTCATGGGTCTTAATCTTCTTTTCGGGTGTCAGTGATGCAGCGGGTGCAGATAAGGATTTTTTGGTCGGGACTGACATGGGAAGCCAACACGATGCCGAACTCCAACTCTAGCAACCATGCTTGCGCAGCCGCACCAGCACCGTCGATTGCCCCTGGATACCGTCGCGTGCCTGAGCCTTCTTGTACGTGAGTTCGCTTTTTTACCTAGTTGGCCATCGACAGTTTAAAAGCCAGCGCGCAGTCCCGCTGGGTGCGCTTGACGCCTGATTCCATTGATTTGCCGTCTCTTGAAGGGAAAAATGTCAACCCGAGCAAAACGGGTTACACAAACGCAAAAAGCCGCCCTAAGGCGGCCTTCCTGCTTGCTGCAGAACTCCTTACGGGGCAACGACAGTGGCGCAGGTCTTCGGCAGATATTTCGCTGCAATGTTGGACGTGCAGGTCCAGACTGCGGACCCAACGTCGGCATTGCTCAGAGTGAGGGTCAATGTCTTGCTAACGAGAGGCGCTGCCACTCCAGAGGCCTGCATCGTGGCCACAATCGTGCAGCCCCCAGCATCGGCAACAGTGCCGCCTGCCGTAGTCTTCAGAACATATCGGCCCTTCAGATCGGTGTCGGTCGACATGCCAGCAGCAGTTGCGGCTGCGGCAGTCGAGTTGCTCGGGCAAGTCTTGGACTGCGTGAAGGTTCCAGTGACCGGAATACGCAGGCCCTCGGCCAAGCTCACAGCCTCCGTCACTTGAGCCCGGGCAACGTAGTCTTGATAAGCGGGCAGCGCCACAGCAGCCAAGATGCCGATGATCGCCACAACGATCATCAATTCGATGAGGGTGAAACCCTTTTGCACATTGCGTGCGATAGAACGACGGTTCATTCGATTAACTCCAGGTTGGTTTGTAAAGCCCGGGAACCAGCCCGGAGCGGGGTAACTTCCGCAGCATCCGTGCCACCCGGTTTCCCCACCCTGCAGCCCTCGATCAGGCCGCCTTTGGTCACAAGATGGTTACATGATGTGACACAACTCGCACTCAGATGCCAATTGTGTCGACAAATTTGTCATGCCCGACCGGGCCCTGTCAGAAGGTCAGCACTCCATCCGCCTTGAGCCAACGGATGTCCCGCTGCGCCAACCCCGCCACCTCCCGCCCCGCCAGCATCTCGATCTGGCTCATGATTTCTTCGGTCTCCGCCGGCTTGGTGTGGGTGATGTAGATCGGGTATTGCTTGCCCGGATCGATGTGCGCCAGTTCGTGCGCCAGGGCCACCGGCGACAGGTGCAGGCTGCGTTCGGCCAAAGCCTCCTCGCGGGAGCTGAAGGCCGTCTCGATGACCAGCATCGCCACGTCGATGGCGTTGACGCGCTCCCAGAAGGGCGGGTTGCGTTCGGTGTCGCCACTGAAGACCCAGTGGGCGCCGCCTTCGGCCCTGCGGATGGCAAAGCCGCAGGCGGGCACGGTGTGGACCGCCGGCAGCACTTCGATCAGCTTGGGAGCGTCGCTGCCCAGCTCAAGGCGCTGCCCGACCGCGATCTCGTGAAAGCTCACGAACGGTGATTCGGGGCTGGGAATGCGTTCGAAATTCGGCCAGATGACGTTGTTGAATACATGCGCCCGCAGCGCGTCGATGGTGGCGGCCAATGCATGCACGCGCAGGGGCCGGGCGCGGCGGCTGCCGACGGCGTCGAGCATCAGGGGCAGGGCGGCGATGTGGTCGAGGTGCGAGTGGGTGAGCACCACGTCGTCGATGGCGGCCATCTCGTCGAGGGTGAGGTCGCCGACGCCCGTGCCGGCGTCCACGAGCAGGTCCGCATCGACCAGGAACGAGGTGGTGCGGCAGTCCTTGGCGATGGCGCCCGAGCAACCCAGCACGCGAACCTGCATTGTGGAAGACCCCTTGTATGCGTCTGTCGTCATTTGGTGTCGAACCGGGTGGCGCCGTCCCAGTCCGGGTCCTGCGGGCGAAGCGCCATCGAGGCTAAACGCTGGGCGTAGAGCTGGTAAAGGACTTTTTTCGCATCCGCGGCGAGCAGAGGAGCCAGCAAGTTCCGGCCCAGCGCCCAATCCTGGCGGCGGTAGGCGGCGAGCACCTGGCTCCAGCGGTCGAGTTGCTGCCGTGTGTCCTGCGCCTCGGCCGCAGCTTCCGGCACGAGCGGGGTGTAGATGGCGACAGCCTGGGCCTTGCCCTTGACGCGCACGCTGTCGAGTTCCTGCCAGACGAACCCGGGCGCCGCCTCGCGGGTGGCGCCGCTGGCCACGATCTCGACCCCGTAGTGTCCGCTCAGGCCCTCGAGCCGGGACGCGAGATTGACCGCGTCGCCGACCACGGTATAGCTGCGGCGCGCGGTCGAGCCCATGTCGCCGACGCTCATGAGGCCGCTGTTCAAACCGATGCCCGCGCTGATTTCGGGGCGGCCGTTGGCACGGTGCTGGCGGTTGATGTCGTGCACGGCGGCCGCCATGTCGATCGCCGCCTGCACGGCGAGCGCGGCATGGCCGGGGGTGTCGATGGGTGCGCCCCAGAAGGCCATGACGCAGTCGCCCATGTATTTGTCGACGGTGCCGCGGTGTGCGCTGATCACCTCGGTGAGCCGGCTGAAGACGGTGTTCAGGAAGGCCTGCAGCTCGGCCGGCGCCATCTGCTCGGACAGCCGGGTGAAGTCGCGCATGTCACAGAACATCACGGTCATTTCCTTGCTCTCTGCGCGCATGCTGTAGCGGCCGGGGCGCACGAGCATTTCGTCGACCAGCTGCGGCGGCACGTAGGTGCCGAAGAGCCGCACCAGCCCGCGCCGCGCGCGAGACTCGACGAAGTAGCCCCAGCTCATGTTGAGCGCGAAGGCCAGCGCCACCATGACGAGCGCCGACGCCAGCGGGAGCACGAGGCTGTGGCCGACGTAGAGCCAGGTGTTGAGGCCGACCAGCGCGGCGACCACGCCCGCGCCGAGCAGCACGGCGCGCGATGCGGACAGCAGCGACAGCCCGAACGCGAGCAGCAGCCCCCCCGCCAACACGGTCAGCACTTCATACCCTGGCGCGTAGTCGGGCACGGCCAGCAGGCGCCGGTCGAGCAGGCCCGAGACGATGTTGGCGTGCACTTCGACGCCCGGGAACGCGGCGCCGACGGGGGTGGCGCGCAGGTCCTGCAGTCCGGGCGCGGTGGCGCCGAGCAGCACGATCTTGTCCTTGAGTTCGCCCGGCGCCAGCCGGCCCTCGAGCACGTCGGCGGCGGCCACGTAGCGGAACGACCCTGCGCGCGGCCCGCCGGGGCCGCGAAACGGCACCTGCAAGCTGGCACTCTGGTCGACCGGGATGCGCAGCGACCCCAGCACCAGCGCCTGCAGGCGCGGAAAGTTGCCGTCGCCGGCCACGAGCGCCGGCCGCACGGGCGGCGAGCCGTTCGCCAGCCGGTACACCGCCAGCGCCAGCGACTCGTAGTGCCCGGGCGACGCATGCTCGCCTTCGTAGCGGGCAATGAGCGGCACGCTGCGGATCACGCCGTCGTCGCTGCCGTCACCGACCAGGGTGTTCAGGAACCCCGCGACCGGCGCCGCGCGCCCCAGCACCGGCAGGCTAGCGCCGAAGCCGTTCCAGAGCGTGACGAAGGAAGCATGGGGCGGAAAGGCGTCGGGCGGCAGCACCGGCGTCGCCGGCAGCAGCCCCTTGGCGCTGGGCTGTTCGGTGCGGGTGAAGTAGTAGCCCAGCGCCACGGGCTGGCCGCGCAGGGCCTGGGCCAATGTGGCGTCGTGGTCGAGGGTCGGCGCGAGTTGGTCGATCTCGGCAGCGAGGCCCGGCACGCCGCTCAATGGCCCGGCTGCGATCTCCTTCAGGCGCCCGAGGCCGGAGCTGCGATCGGGCTCGAGAAACATCACGTCGAAGCCGAGCACGGCCACGTGCTGGCGGGCCAGCAGTTCCGTCGTGAGGCTGGCGATCTTGTCGCGTGGCCAGGGCCACTGGCCCTCGCGCGCCAGGCTGGCGTCGTCGACATCGACGATCACGACCCGCGTGTCGGGCGTGCCCGGCATGGTGGCGCGCAGGCGGGCGTCGTAGATCAGGTGATCCAGGTGCTCGATCACGCCCAGCCGCCAAACGCCGGTGGCATGAAGCAGCGCCAGCAGCACTGGCAGCAGCGTGATGGCGATGCGCGGCCAGTGCCGCCGCAATGCGCTCATGGCTGATCAGCCTTGGACAACAAATGCCTGTCGGCGAAAAAACGGGGGGCGGAGCGGGGCGCCGGAAGCGGCTCAGATCCGGACGAACTGCATGCGCGAGGCGCCGCCGAGTTCGAGCACGTCGCCTTCCTGCAGCGCGACGGCTTCGGCGCCCAGCGGGGCGCCATTGAGCGTGACGCTGCCGACGACGGTGGCCGCCACGTAGCCCTGGCGGCGGCGGGTGACGACGGCCACGGCGACGCCGGGCTTGCCGATGGTGGTGACCACCTTCTGCAGCGGGACGTCCTGGCCTTCGTTGGCGCCCGAGAGCACGCGCAGCACGGGCACGCCCAGCTCGACCAGCGCGCCCGATTCGGTGGGTGCCGACGAGAGCGGCATCGGCGCCGAATACTCGGAGAGCGAGGCCCGCACGGAGCCGGGGCCGGCCATGAGGTTGCTGTGCGAGCGGAAATGGATGCGGCAGCCGCCGACCTCGATGACGTCGTTGTCCTGGAGCGCCTGCTTCTGGACGGCCAGCGCATTGACGTAGGTGCCGTTGGTGCTGTTGAGATCTTCAATTTCGACTTCGCCGCCGCTCATGTGCAGCACGGCATGCTCGCCGCTGACGGCGAGATTGTCGATCACGATGTCGTTGTAGGCGCGCCGGCCCAACGTCGTGCGGTTCTTGGCGAGCGCCACTTGGCCGATGACGACGCCATCGACCGAAATGATCATCTTCGGCATGGCCGATTACTCCCCGTTTGCAAAGATCCAGCACCGTCAGGCGGCGCAAACGGTCCGCCGCCTGGGTTGGCTGCTACATGGCCCCGCGGGTCGCTTCGCTGACGCCCGCCTTGGCCAGAACAACTGAAATGTTATCCCGTCCGCCATTGTCGTTTGAAATTGCAACCAAAAGTGAAGCCATCTCCTTCAGCCCCAGATCACGGCTCAAAAGCGTGAAAAGCTGCGCATCCGGCACCATCTCGCTGAGCCCGTCGGAGCACAGCATGTACAGGTCGCCCGGCCTGGCACTGTGCTCGTGCATCTCCAGCAACACCTGGGCTTCCACGCCCACGGCCCGCGTCACGAGGTTGCGGGTGGGGGAGTTCAGGGCCTCTTCGGGCGTGATGGCGCCCGCGTCGAGCTGCTGCTGGCGCAGCGAATGGTCGCGCGTGAGTTGCTCCAGCTTGTTGTTGCGCAGGCGGTAGCAGCGCGAATCGCCGATGTGGCCGACGACCACGCGCTGGGGGCGGAACGCCGCCAACACGAGGGTCGTGCCCATGCCCCGCAGTTCTTCGTGGGTGATGCCCGCCTGGAGGATGGCGCCGTTGGCCTCGTCGGTGGCCGCCTGCAGCGCACGCCGGACCACGCGGGCGGGCGCCTGCATGCCGGCCTGGGCGAACCAGCGGCCGAAGCTCGCGTGCATCAGCGAAATGGCCATGGCACTGGCCACCTCGCCGCCCTTGTAGCCGCCCATGCCGTCGGCCAACAGCGCCAGGCCGAGGGCCGGGTCGACATGCACCGCGTCTTCGTTGTGGGCGCGCAGGCGCCCGACATCGGTCAGCGCCGCAAACTCCCAGCTCAGCGCCGGTCGACTGGAGAAAAGGGAAACGCCAACACCTGCCATCGTTTGTCAGCGCTCGCTTTTTAAGGGATCAGTGCGCAGCAGCGCGTGCGCGCCGCTGCAGGAAGCGGCCCAGGGCCACGACGAGCACCGCGCCGGCGATCGCGCCCACGTAGTGCATCCAGGGGTTGGCCGCCAGCGCCTCGTGCAGCGACACGTCGCTCACGATGGTCTCGCCGCCGACCCAGCCGATCAGCGCGGCGCCCAGCATGACGATGATCGGGAAGCGTTCCATGAGCTTGATCATGAGCGTGCTGCCGAAAATCACCAAGGGGATGCTGATGGCCAGGCCCAACACCAGCAGCACCATGCTGCCTTGCGCGGCGGCCGCCACGGCGATCACGTTGTCCAGGCTCATCACCAGGTCGGCCAGCAGGATGGTCCGCACGGCCGCGAACATGCTGCCGTATTCCTTGGACTCGCCGTCGCCTTCGTCTTCCTCGCTGAGCAGCTGCAGGCCGATCCACAGCAGCAGGGCGCCGCCGATGATCTGCAGGTAGGGCAGCGCCAACAGCTTGGCCGCCACCACCGTCAGCACGATGCGCAGCACGACGGCCGCGCCCGAGCCGAACAGCACGGCTTTTTTCTGTTGTGCGGGCGGCAGCGATCGCGCCGCCATGGCGATCACGACGGCGTTGTCGCCCGAGAGGATGATGTTGATCCAGACGATCTTGATCAGACCGATCCAGAAGTCCGTGCTTTGAAGAAGTTCCATGTCTCTGATTCCACTGTGTTGTAGTTAAAAAAGCGCCCGCAACTCAATGCGGGCGCTTTTTCATTTCTGCGTGGTAATGCGAGCGGCGGGAATGCCGCCAGCGGTGGGTGTGCTTTTTACAGCTTGCCCTTGAGCAGCTTGGCCAGCTCCGAGAAGTTGCGCGTCACGGTGAAGCCGCACTCTTCCATGATGGCGAGCTTGGCTTCGGCCGTGTCGGCGCCGCCCGAGATCAGCGCGCCGGCGTGGCCCATGCGCTTGCCGGGAGGGGCAGTGACACCGGCGATGAAGCCGACGACCGGCTTCTTCATGTTGTCCTTGCACCAGCGGGCTGCGTCAGCCTCGTCGGGGCCGCCGATTTCGCCGATCATGATGACGGCGTCGGTGTCCGGATCGTCATTGAAGGCCTTCATCACGTCGATGTGCTTCAGGCCGTTGATCGGGTCGCCGCCGATGCCGACTGCCGACGATTGGCCCAGGCCGATTTCCGTCAGTTGAGCCACGGCTTCGTACGTCAGCGTGCCCGAGCGCGAGACCACGCCGATGCGGCCCTTGCGGTGGATGTGGCCGGGCATGATGCCGATCTTGATTTCGTCGGGCGTGATCAGGCCGGGGCAGTTCGGGCCCAGCAGCAAGGTCTTCTTGCCGCCGGCCGCTTCCTTGGCCTTCATCTTGTTGCGCACTTCGAGCATGTCGCGAACCGGGATGCCTTCGGTGATGCAGATCGCCATGTCCAGGTCGGCTTCGACAGCTTCCCAGATGGCGGCCGCGGCGCCTGCCGGCGGCACGTAGATCACCGACACGGTGGCGCCGGTCTGCGTGGCGGCTTCCTTCACCGAACCGAAGATCGGGATGTTGAAGATCGACTCGCCGGCCTTCTTCGGGTTCACGCCGGCCACGAAGGCGTTCTTGCCGTTCGCGTATTCCTGGCACTTCTCGGTGTGGAACTGACCGGTCTTGCCGGTGATGCCTTGCGTGATGACTTTGGTGTCTTTGTTGATGTAGATCGACATGACTTGTTCCTTAGGCCTTCTTGACTGCTGCCACGACCTTCTGGGCCGCGTCCGCCATGGTGTCGGCGCTGATGATCGGCAGGCCCGACTCGGCCAGCAGCTTCTTGCCTTCGACTTCGTTGGTGCCCTTCATGCGCACGACCAGCGGCACTTGCAGGTTCACGGCCTTGCAGGCTGCGATCACGCCGGTGGCGATGGTGTCGCACTTCATGATGCCGCCGAAGATGTTCACGAGGATGGCTTCCACGTTCTTGTTCTTCAGCATGATCTTGAAGGCTTCCGTGACCTTCTCGGGGGTGGCACCGCCGCCCACGTCCAGGAAGTTGGCCGGCTCGCCGCCGAACAGCTTGATGGTGTCCATGGTGGCCATGGCCAGGCCGGCACCGTTCACCAGGCAGCCGATGTTGCCGTCCAGCGAGATGTAGGCGAGGTCGAACTTCGAGGCTTCGACTTCGGCCGCGTCTTCTTCGTCGAGGTCGCGCAGGGCCACGATTTCGGGGTGGCGGAACAGCGCGTTGCTGTCGAAGTTGAACTTGGCGTCCAGCGCCATGACGTTGCCCTTGCTGTCACGGTTGAGCGGGTTGATCTCGACCAGCGAGGCGTCCGTCTCCATGTAGCAGGTGTAGAGCTTCTTCAGGATGTCGACCGTCTGGACGGTCGAATCGGCCGGCATGCCGATGCCGTCGGCGATTTCCTTGGCTTGCGCGTCGGTCAGGCCGTCCTTCGGATCGGCGTAGACCGTGATGATCTTCTCGGGAGTGGAATGGGCCACTTCCTCGATGTCCATGCCGCCTTCGCTCGAAGCGATGAACGCGATCTTCTGCGTCGCGCGGTCGGTCACGGCCGAAATGTAGTATTCCTTGTTGATGTCGGCGCCGTCTTCGATGTAGAGGCGACGCACCTTCTGGCCGTCAGGGCCGGTCTGGTGGGTCTTGAGCTGCATGCCGAGGATCTCGCCAGCCAGCTTCTTGACGTCTTCGATCGACTTGGCGACCTTGACGCCACCGCCCTTGCCGCGGCCACCCGCGTGGATCTGGGCCTTGACGACCCAGACCGGGCCTCCAAGCTTCTGGGCGGCCTCGACCGCCTCCTGAACCGTATAGGCCGGGATGCCGCGCGGCACCGGCACGCCGAACTTGGCAAGGATTTCCTTGCCTTGGTACTCGTGAATCTTCATGAGGGATGTCTCTCGGAAGGAGGAGGTTGAGAACGGGAGATCGGGAGTGAGACTGTTGTTTCTGCTCTGTTGTTCGCGGGCGACGGCAGCCTGACGGCTGGGGGCGGCGAACAACCGCGGACTGTATCATGGTGCGCCGCACCAATACTTGATGCGCGGTTGCGGTCAATACGTACTTTCTTCTAGCCACCCTACGCATACTCCGATATGGCCAAGGTTTTCATCGACGGCGAAGCCGGCACCACCGGCCTGCAAATTCGCGAGCGGCTGCAGACGATGCCGCAGATCGAGCTCGTGAGCATCGCGCCCGAGCTGCGCAAGGACGTGGCCGCCAAGCGCGAGCTGATGGCCGGCGTCGACCTCGTGGTGCTGTGCCTGCACGACGACGCGGCACGCGAGTCGGTCGCGCTGATCGACCAGCTCCCGGGCAAAAAGCCCAAGATCATCGACGCCTCGACCGCCCACCGCATCGCGCCGGGCTGGGTCTTCGGCTTCCCCGAACTCGTCGAAGGCCACTGGCAGGCCGTGGCCAAGGCCGACCGCGTCGGCAACCCCGGCTGCTACGCCACGGGCGCCATCGCCATGGTGCGCCCGCTGATCGACGCGGGCCTGCTGCCGGCCGATTTCCCGGTGTCGCTGCCTTCGGTGAGCGGCTACTCCGGCGGCGGCCGGACCATGATCGAGGACTACGAGGGCGGCAAGGCGCCGCTGTTCGAGACCTACGCGCTGGGCCTGAAGCACAAGCACATCCCCGAAATCATGACCTACACCGGCCTCACGCGCCGCCCGGTCTTCATTCCGTCGGTGGGCAACTTCAAGCAGGGCATGCTGGTGCAGTTGCCGCTGCACCTCGACCTGCTGCCCGGCAAGCCGAAGGCCGGCGACCTGCAGGACGCCCTGGCCGCGCACTATGCCAAGAGCAACACGCCCGAGCAGTTCGTGAAGGTGCTGCCGCCGACCGACGACGGCAAGCTCGACGCGCTGGCGCTCAACGACACCAACCAGCTCGAGATCCGCGTGTTCCCGAACGAGGACCACCGCCACGCCGTGGTGATCGCGCGCCTGGACAACCTGGGCAAGGGCGCCAGCGGCGCCGCGGTGCAGAACCTCAAGCTGATGCTGGCGCTCTGAGCCCCCGCTTCAAGCGCTGACAAGAAGGAAAGGCCGGCCCGCAAGGACCGGCCTTTTTGCTTTCAGTCGGCCCGCATCGTGCCCGTGTCGCGGTAGCGCACGTGCCACGAAAACGCCTCTTCGAGCCGGTGCGGCGTGTGGCCGCCGCAGGTCGCCACAGCACGCGTGTAGTAATCCTGCAGCATCGCGCGGTACGGCTCGGCCGCGCAGTTGGCGATGATCGCCGCCGCCCGCTCGCGCGGTGCCAGCCCGCGCAGGTCGGCCAGGCCCACCTCGGTGACCAGGATGTCGACGTCCTGCGGCGCATGGTCGACGTGCGACACCATCGGCACGATGCTCGACACCGCGCCCTGCTTGGCGACCGACTTGGTCGCGAAGATCGACAGGTAGGCGTTGCGCGCGAAGTCGCCCGAGCCGCCGATGCCGTTCATCATGTGCGTGCCCAGCACGTGGGTCGAATTGACGTTGCCGTAGATGTCGGCCTCCAGCGCCGTGTTCAGCGCGATGATGCCCAGACGCCGGATGATCTCCGGGTGGTTGCTCACCTCCTGCGGCCGCAGCACCAGCCGGTCCTTGTAGCGGTCGAGGTCGCCGAACACCTGCCGCGCCTTCGCGGGCGACAGCGTGATCGACGAGCCCGAGGCGAAGTCCAGCTTGCCGGCGTCGAACAGGTCGAAGGTCGAGTCCTGCAGCACCTCCGAGTACATCGTGAGGTGCTCGAACGGCCCCGCGCCCAGCCCCGACATCACCGCGTTGGCGACCGTGCCGATGCCCGCCTGCAGCGGCAGCAGCCGCTCGGTGAGCCGGCCCTGCGCCACCTCGCGCTCGAAGAAGGCCACCAGGTGCGCCGCGATGGCCGCGGTCTCGGCGTCCGCCGGCAATACCGTGGAGGTGCTGTCGGCCTTGTCGGTGATGACGATGCCCAGGATCTTCTCGGGCGGGATCTCGATGGCGCTGGTGCCGATGCGGTCGTGCGGCGCCACCAGTGGCATCGGCTCGCGTTGCGGGCGGTGCTTCGGAATGAAGATGTCGTGCAACCCTTCGAGCGCGGTCGACTGCGAGGTGTTGATCTCGACGATCACCTTGTCGGCCAGGATCGCGAAGCTCGCGCTGTTGCCGATCGAGGTGCTCGGCACCAGCGCGCCGGTCTCGGTGATGGCCACGGCTTCGATGATCGCGATGTCGATCGGCGGAATCTGCCGCGTGCGCAGCATCTCGACCGTTTCCGACAGGTGGTGGTCGATGAACATCACCTCGCCGCGGTTGATCGCCTGGCGCAGCACGGTATCGACCTGGAACGGCATGCGCCGGCTGATGGCGCCGGCCTCGGTGAGCTGGCGGTCCACGTCGCCGCCGAGCGAGGCGCCGGTCATCAGCGTGATCTTCATCGGCTCGCGGCGCGCGCGGGCCGCGAGCGCCAGCGGGACGGCCTTGGCGTCGCCGGCGCGCGTGAACCCGCTCATGCCGACCACCATGCCGTCGCGGATCCATTCGGCGGCGGCCTCGGCGGTGGTGATCCTGCTGCGCAGGGCGGGCAGGCGGATGCGGTCTTCGTGCGGCATGGGGGACAAAACGTCTTTCTTTCGTCAGGCAGGGAAAAGAAAAGCCGGCACCGCGCGCGCGGCGGGTGTCAGCGCAGGAAGTAGTCGACCGGCACCAGCGGCGCCGGCGCCGGGGCGCCCACCGACTGGCACAGGTCGATCTCGAGCGTGCGGCACAGGGCCTCGAGCGGCAGGTCGTTCGACTCGGTGCCGAAGGGCTCCTCGATCTCGTCGCCGAGCGCGTCCAGGCCGAAGAAGGTGTAGGCCACGATCAGCACCACCACCGGTGTCATGAACCCGACCGAGTCCACCAGCCCGAAGGGCAGCAGGTAGCAGTACAGGTACGCCGTGCGGTGCAGCAGCAGGGTGTACGAAAAAGGAATGGGCGTGCTGAGGATGCGCTCGCACGACGCGGCCGCCGCACTCAGCGCCGACAGCGTGCCGTCGACACCCGCCGCCAGCGCCGGGTCGATGCGCCGCGCGCGCAGCGCTTCGCGCAGGTCGGCGCCCATGTGCATCAGCAGCGCATGCGGCCGGTTGGCGACCTGCGTCAGACCCTGCCACTCCGCCTCGCGCAGGAAAGGTTGGGTGTCAGCCGCGGCGTCGGTGCCGCGCAGCTGGTGGCGCAGCGCATGGGCGAACGCCGCGGCGCGCAGGGTCATGCGCACGCGCAGGTCGTCCAGGCGGCGGACGGTGTCGGCGCCGGCGTTCACCGGCGCATCGCCGTCGATGAGGCTCTGGCACTGGCGTGCCAGGTTGCGCGAACGCAGGATCACCTCGCCCCAGAGCTTGCGCGCCTCCCAGAAGCGGTCGTAGGCCGCGGTGTTGCGAAAGCCCAGGAAGATCGCCAGCGGCAAGCCGAGCAGCGCGAAGGGCACGGTGCCGAGCGGAATCTTGATGGAGCCGAAGCGCCCGTGCAGCACCGTGACGACGATGGCCACGATCACGTTGAGCGTCAGCGCCGCGGCGATGCGCGGCAGGACGGAGCCCCGCCAGGACAGAAACAGCTTGAGCCCGGACGGGCGTTTCCGGACGATCATGAAAGCGGGGGGCAGGGGAGACAGGCAGGCATGGAGGCCGCGCACACCGCAAGGCCCGCGCGGGCGCTGATTGTCGCCGAGGCGTCAGCGCCGCAGCAGCTGCACGCCTCAAGACCGACGAAGACGGTCGGGCTCAGCGCACGAGCCACAGCCCCACGCCCAGCAGGACGGCCTGCGCCACCAGCGCGATGTAGAAGAGCTTGCGCGAGGGCGTCGCCATCTCCTGCAGCACCTCGTGGATGCGGCGCGTGAGCAGGGCGCGCAACGCGGGGTCTTCGCCCGTCGCCGGCGTCGTCGCACCGTGCGCGGCACGCTCCTGCTGCCACTCGGCCAGCATGTCGCTCAGGGGCAGGCGGCCCAGCACGAAGCCGACCACCGCGCGCACGGCCCGGCCTTCGCCGAGCACCGGTGCGAGCTGCTGGCAGAGGGCGTCGGGCGAGAGCCAGTCGGCCACGCGCTGCAGGCCGCCGTGGGTGCGCGGCATGGCTTCGATGCGGCCCGCGATGGCGTCGCCCAGCCGCTGCGACACGGCCTCGCCGCGCGCCGCGACCAGGTGCTGCATCGCGCGGGCGCGGCCCCGCTGCACGCCGAGCAAAAAGTACACACCGACGAACAGCGACAGCAGCACGGCCACCAGCAGCGGCGGCGACATGATCAGCGCCAGGATGGCGCCCGCGCCACCGGCGCGCGCCGCCGGGATGCCCGGGCCCTGCAGCTGGCTCAGGTAGTAGAAGAACACGCCGCCGCCGAGAAACAGGCCGATCAGCGCGCCCTTGATGGCCGAGCCGGCGAAGGCGAAGCCGGCCTTGGCGCCGGTGCGAACGAGTGACTGCGGGTGGGCGGGTGGCGACGACATGAAGGGTTCCTCCGGTTTTTCTGGAAAGCCGCCTCCTGCGAGGCCGGTCGCTGGCGATCATGCCACCGCCTTCCCGCACCATAATCGCGCCACACAACAACGAGGAGGATCGTCATGGGAACCGTCAAGTTTCAGAAACCGACCGGCGCATTCGTCGCCGCATCCTGGGCCGCGCTGATCATCGGCGCCATCGTGTACCTGCTCGGGCTGTGGAATGCCGCGATGCAGCTCAACGAGAAGGGCTACTACTTCACCATCCTCATGTACGGCCTGTTCTCGGCCGTGTCGCTGCAAAAGACGGTGCGCGACCGGCTCGAGGGCATCTCGGTCACCGGCATCTACTTCGGCCTGTGCTGGGTCTCGCTGCTGCTGTCGGTGGGCCTGCTGTCGGTGGGCCTGTTCAACGCCTCGCTGGCCGCGAGCGAAAAGGGCTTCTACGCCATGGCCTTCCTGCTGAGCCTGTTCGGCGCGGTGGCGGTGCAGAAGAACGTGCGCGACATCGCCGCGTACAAGGCCGAGAACCCGCTGGCCGACGACGTCACGGCCACCGAGTAAACCAGGCCGGGCTCAGCCCGCCTCGAGCAGGCGGCGCAGGGCCTGCAGGTCGCGCGCGATCCATCCGGCATCGCGTGCAAAGGCCGCATCGTCCATGTGCGGCTGGCGCAGCAGCGTGAACTGCAGCTCGCACACGCCAGGCGCCACGCCGATCACGCGAAACGGCAGGTAGACCTCGGGCACGCCTTCGGGCGCCACCCAGTGGTCGAGCACGCCCAGGTCGTTGGGCGGCGCAAAGCGCATGCGGGCCTCGCCGCTTTCGGGCGTGCGCACGATCCAGTGGTCGCCGTGCGACACCAGCGCGCTCTTCGCGAGGCCGCTGGCCCAGTCGGGCAACCGCTTCGGGTCGGACGCGAGTGCGTAGGCGTCGCGCCATTCGCAGTGCACGCGCTGCGTGATGACGCGGGACAGAGCCGCGTCGCCTTCATTCGCCGTTGGGGTCGTCGCTTGGGTCATCGAAGTCGCTCCTGAGCACCTTGGACACGACGGCGCCCGAGAAACCGCGCGCCATCAGGAATCGCATCTGTTTCGCGCGCTCCTTCGCATCGGCGGGCGGCGCGTCGAAGCGGCGGCGCCACAGGGCCGTGGCGCGCTCGACTTCGGTCTCCTGCAAGCCGGCCACCGCCTGCGCGATGGCTTCGGGCGCGATGCCCTTGGCCTGCAGCTCCTGCTTCACGCGCAACGCGCCCGAACGGGCGGCGCGCTGGTGCAGCACCGAGGCGACGACGCGCGGCTCGCTGATGAAGTCCTTGGCCGCCAGCTCGTCGAGCGCCTTCGCCAACGTGCCGGGCTCTTCCTCGTGCTTGGCCAGCTTGCGCTCCAGCTCCGCGCGCGAATGCTCGCGCTGGCTCAGGAGGCGCAGGGCGCGGCCTTTGAGGGAGGGGGCGCTGAAGGCCATTCGGGGGTGGTGGGTCGCTCAGGCGGCCCACGCAACACGCGAAGGCCGCTTCGTCTCACTTACTCCGCCGCCTTGTCGGCCTTCGATGCCTTGGCGGGCTTCTCGGCCTTCTCGGGTTCGCTGCCGGCGTCGGCCGCGAGCAGCGGAATGCCCAGCGACTCGCGCACCTTGTTCTCGATTTCGCGCGACAGGTCGGGGTTCTCGCGCAGGAATTCGCGGGCGTTGTCACGGCCCTGGCCGATCTTCTCGCCGTTGTAAGCGTACCAGGCGCCCGACTTGTCGATGATCTTGGCGTTCACGCCCATGTCGATGATCTCGCCCTCGCGGCTGATGCCTTCGCCGAACAGGATGTCGAACTCGGCCGTCTTGAACGGCGGGCTGACCTTGTTCTTCACCACCTTCACCTTGGTTTCGTTGCCAATGGCTTCGTCGCCCTTCTTGATGGTGCCGATGCGGCGGATGTCCAGGCGCACCGAGGCGTAGAACTTCAGCGCATTGCCGCCGGTGGTGGTTTCGGGCGAGCCGAACATCACACCGATCTTCATGCGGATCTGGTTGATGAAGATGACCATGCAGTTGGTCTTCTTGATCGTGGCCGTGAGCTTGCGCAGCGCCTGGCTCATCAGACGGGCCTGCAGGCCGGGCAGCGAGTCGCCCATTTCGCCTTCGATTTCGGCCTTGGGCGTGAGCGCGGCCACCGAGTCGACCACGATCAGGTCGACGGCGCCCGAGCGCACCAGCGAATCGACGATTTCGAGCGCCTGCTCGCCGGTGTCGGGCTGGCTGATCAGCAGGTCGGACAGGTTCACGCCGAGCTTCTGGGCGTACTGCACGTCGAGCGCGTGCTCGGCGTCGACGAAGGCGCAGGTGCCGGCCTGCTTCTGCATGGAGGCGATCACCTGCAGCGTGAGCGTGGTCTTGCCCGAGGATTCCGGGCCGTAGATTTCAACGACGCGGCCACGGGGCAGGCCGCCGACGCCCAGGGCGATGTCCAGGCCCAGCGAGCCGGTGGAGACCACCTGGATGTCTTCCAGCGCCTCGCCTTCGCCCAGGCGCATGATCGTGCCCTTGCCGAACTGCTTTTCGATCTGGGCCAGCGCGGCCTGCAGGGCCTTGGCCTTTTCACTGTTGGCGACCGAGATGCTTGCGCCCTTGACGACTGCGTCCATGTGGAAATCTCCTTGAATATCAACGGTTTGTGTCGGGGTTCATCCATCTGCTTTTAACCACAGGCTGGATGCTTGAACAGTAGTGTAGGGGCTCATGGCGATTCTCAAACCCACTTTAAAGTCAGTTTGCCTTACCATCTGAGGCCATGGCCGACCCCGCCTTTCCCACCGATCCCGACGCCTGGCGCCAGACCCACCTGGGCCGCCTGCTGGGCCATGCGATGCGCCGCTTCGACGAGCGCGTGCTGGCGCTCATGGCGCACGACATCGACGTGCCGCTGGCGCTGTCCAACCTCGCGGCGCGCGCGCAGGTGAGCGCGGCACACATCCACATCACGCGGCACCTGGCGCGCGAGGGCTCGCGCCTGACCGAGCTGGCCGATCGCGCCGGCATGACCAAGCAGGCCATGGGCACGCTGGTCGACCAGTGCGAGGCCTGGGGGCTGGTCACGCGCGGGCCCGACCCGCTCGATGCGCGCGCGCGGCGCGTGCTGTTCACGGCCGACGGGCTGGCCTGGCTGGACGCCTTCCGCCGCGCCGTGACGCAGACCGAGCGCGAGTTCCGCGCCAGCGTGGGCGACGAGATCGCCACCGTGGTAACCATCGGACTCGAAGCCTACACAGCGGGCTAGACTCGCGTTGAGACAAATGTGAACTGCGCCGGCATGGCGCCTGAATCCGCCGGAGGTGGCTCATGCGAATACTGATTGCCGAAGACGACCAGGTGCTGGCCGATGCCCTGCTGCGCAGCCTGCGCACCTCGGGTGCGGCGGTCGATCATGTGGCCAACGGCTCGCAGGCCGACACCGCGCTCATGACCCACAGCGAGTTCGACCTGCTGATCCTCGACCTCGGGCTGCCCAGCCTGCACGGCATCGAGATCCTCAAGCGCCTGCGCGCGCGCGGCTCGCAGCTGCCGGTGCTGGTGCTCACGGCGGCCGACAGCGTGGAAGAGCGCGTCAAGGGCCTGGACCACGGCGCCGACGACTACATGGCCAAGCCCTTCAGCCTGCAGGAGCTCGAGGCGCGCGTGCGCGCCCTCACGCGGCGCGGCATGGGCGCCACCAGCAACGCGATCCGCCACGGCCCGCTGGTCTACGACCAGGCCGGCCGCGTGGCGACCATCGACGGCAAGATGATCGAGCTGTCGGCGCGCGAACTGGGCCTGCTCGAGGTGCTGCTGCAGCGCGCCGGCCGGCTGGTCAGCAAGGACCAGCTGGTGGACCGGCTGTGCGAATGGGGCGAAGAGGTGAGCATCAACGCCATCGAGGTCTACATCCACCGCCTGCGCAAGAAGATCGAGAAGGGACCGGTGCGCATCGCGACGGTGCGCGGGCTGGGCTACTGCCTCGAGAAGATTCCCGGTTGAGCGTGCCCCGCCCGCGCGAAATGCCGTCAGGGCTGCTTGCGCAGATTGACGAGCAGCGTGGCGCCGGTGTTCGAACGGATCAGGAACATGAGGCTGCGGAAGTAGCCGTTGCTGTCGTACACGCCCGCCGGCACCAGCCCGATGATGGCCGGCCCGGCATAGCTGCCGGTGGCGGCGGGGGTGAGCTTGCAGTCGTTGGTGCTGGCCGTGGCGGCATTCACGGCCTTCAGCGTGAGGCTGTACATGTTCTTGGCCGAGCCGGGCTGCGCCAGGACGACGGTGCCCGAGAGCGTGCACTGGCCGATCTGCACGCCGCTCGTGCTGCCAGTGAACACGCCCTGGCCGTCGACCTGCACCGTCACGCCCAGGCTCGGGCTGCTGTCGGTGTTGGACCACGTGCCGGTCATGCTCGCCTGCGACACCGCCAGCGCGTTCTCGATCGTGTAGGCCAGCGGGCCGACATCGGACGGCCTGCGGTTGTCGTAGGCGTAGGTGCCATCCACCGACTTCTTCGGCGTGAAGGTGCCCGAGCCCGTCACCGGATATGCGTTGGGCGGAACATACAACTCGGTGTCCGGGTTGAACGACCAGTCGAGCCCCGTGACCTTCAGCGAACCCCACATCGTGCCCCCGAGGAAGCTGCCTGCCAACGAACCGTTGGTGCCGACGAAGGCAATGCCTCGCACGCCCGCGTAGATGCCTTCGCTGTCATTGCCCACCGCGGCGGTGGAGCCGGGCTGCGGCGCACTCAGCGAGGGCGACGGCTCGGAGCCCGGCACAGCGGCGCGGTTCTCGGCCGGTGCGGGCGCGGGCGCCGGGGCCGGGGAGGGCGCGGGTGCGGGCGCCGGAACCGGTGCGATCGGCAGCATCGGCATGCCACCGCCGCCCCCGCCACCTCCACCGCCGCATGCAGTCACACCCACGCTGGCGGCCAACACGGTCGCGGCCATCCAGAGCGGCTTGGGGCAGCCGCCCACGGTCTTTTGCTTCATGATTTCTCCCTGATGTTTTTGAATTGCAGAAACTGCACGTCAAGGCTACAACCAGTCACACCTTGTCAATGAAACGTCACACCTGCGAATCGCAGTACTAGTTCACGCTCGCCCGCGTTCTTTCGTCTTGCCAGGAACTCCCTTGAAGCTCTTCCAGCGCGCCCAGCGCTCCCTGTTCGGCGAGATCCTCGACTGGATGCTCACGCCGCTGCTGCTGCTCGTGCCGGTGAGCATCGGCGTGACCTGGCTGGTGGCGCAGGGCATCGCCAACGCGCCCTTCGACCGCGCACTGGAGCACAACGTGAAGGTGCTGGCCGAGCTGGTCACGGTGAAGCACGGGCAGACGCAGTTCGTGCTCTCGCAATCGGCGCGCGAGATCCTGCGGGCCGACGACGCGGGCCACATCTACTACCAATTGCTCGACGGCCACGGCACGCTGCTGCACGGCGAGCGCGACCTGCCGC
Source organism: Variovorax sp. V118 (assembly GCF_041154445.1). GTDB lineage: Bacteria > Pseudomonadota > Gammaproteobacteria > Burkholderiales > Burkholderiaceae_C > Variovorax > Variovorax boronicumulans. Next base: position 7,104,003 of record NZ_AP028663.1, read on the forward strand.
AGCCCAACGTGGACGACCCGCCCGGCACCAACGTGGTCCTGCTGCACAACAGCACGGTGCACGGCCAGCCGGTGCGCGTGGCCTCGCTGTGGATTCCCAGCGGCAGCGAAGAAGTGCCGCCGTCGCTGCTGCAGCTGGCCGAGACGCGCGAGAAGCAGGCGGTGCTCGCCACCGAGATCATCAAGGGCGTGCTGCTGCCGCAGTTCGCGATCCTGCCGCTGGCGGTGCTGCTGATCTGGCTGGCGCTGGTGCGCGGCATCAAGCCGCTGTCGGTGGTCGAGGCGCGCATCCGCGAGCGCCGCCCGGGCGACCTGAGCCCGCTCGACGAGTCCTCGGTGCCGCTCGAGGTGGTGCCGCTGGTGTCGTCGGTGAACGAGCTGCTCGACAAGCTCAACGACTCCATCTTCACGCAGAAGCGCTTCCTGGCCGACGCCGCCCACCAGCTGAAGACCCCGCTCGCGGGCCTGCGCATGCAGGCCGACCTGGCGCAGCGCGAGGGCGCCAACGCCGACGAATTGAAGCAGTCGCTCAAGCAGATCGGCCGCGCCAGCGTGCGCGCCACGCACACCGTGAACCAACTGCTGTCGCTGGCGCGCGCCGAGGGCACCAGCGCCATGACGCACTGCCAGCCCTGCGACCTCGCGCGGCTGACCATCGAGGTGGTGCGCGAGGCCGTGCCGCGCGCGATCGAGAAGCGCATCGACCTCGGTTACGACGGCGTCCAGGCCGGCGCGCCCGGCGTGATGGTCGACGGCAACCCGACGCTGCTGAAGGAGCTGGTGCGCAACCTGGTCGACAACGCGCTCAACTACACGCCCTCGACGCCCGAGCGCCCCGGCGTGGTCACGGCGCGCGTGCTGGCCGACCCCTTCGGCCACGTGCAGCTGGTGCAGGTGGAAGACAACGGCCCCGGCATCGCCGAGGCCGACCGCGAGCTGGTGTTCGAGCCCTTCTACCGCGTGCTCGGCAACGAGGCCGACGGCTCCGGGCTGGGCCTGCCGATCGTGCGCGAGATCGCCAACCAGCACCGCGCACGGGTCAAGCTCGAAGACGCGCACCCCGGCAAACACCCGCCGGGCGCGCTCTTCACCGTGCGCTTCGAGGAGGCCCCGTCGGAATGAATCCGCTCGACACGCTGCGCCAACGCTTCCTGGAAATCCGCCTCGACACCGACGTGTCGGACATGTTCGACTTCGGCGCCGATCTGCTGGAACAGGATTCAGCCGAGGCGCTCGCCTTCCACTACACGCTGCTGCACGACACCGGCATGGACAGCGAGCTCTACGACTGGCTGTGCCGCAAGTTCGGCGAGCGCGGCGACGAAGCCGAAGACCACCTGCTCGCGCAGTTCGACCACGAGCCCGACCCGGCCATGCAGGCCACGGTGCTGCAGATGCTCGGCGGCTTCAAGTACCGCAAGGGCCGACGGCTGAAAGAGACCGCGGCCCTGGCGCGCGCCGCGCTCGCGTCGCCGCACGACGAGCTGCGCTGCAAGGGGCTGTGGGTGATCGGCTGGCTCGGCGGCACGACGGACATCGCCAAGGTCGTGCCGCTGCTCGCGCACGATGCCATCGCCGCGAACCGCCGATGGGCCGCGAGTGCGCTGATGCAGATCGTGTTCAGCCGCCGCAGCGCCGCGCCCAAGGCGCTCGAGCCCTTGCGCCAGGCGCTCGACACCGAGACCGATCCAGCCGTGCTGGGCGGCATCCTGGTCGCGGTGCAGGAAATCGCGGGAAAGAAATTCGGCCTGAGCTCGAGCTCGCACGAGCCGCCGTCCGAAGAAAAGCTGCAGGCCGCCTTGGCCAAGGCGCGGCGCATGTTCGCGCGCGCGGCTGCTGCCTGACCGGGTCAGGGCGCGGGCGTGCCCGAAGGCTTGGCTTCCTTGCGGATCTGCAACCACTCGGGGTGGATCTGCCGCGCCATGCGCTGCGGCTCGCGCTCGTCGAGCGCCGCGGGTGCGAGCCCAAAGCCCGCCAGGTCGCCGCGCGTCCACAGCCAGTAGCCCGCGTTGGCGGCGAGCAGGGCGATGAGGACCAGGCGCAGCTTCATGCCCTCGCTCAGAAAGACATGCCGCGCGGGCGCACGCTCACTTCGTCGCTCGAGATCAGTTGCAGGCCGGCGTCGGTGCGCACCTGCAGCTCGCCGCCCCAGGCCACGCCTTCGCACAGGCCGGCGGTGCCGTCGCTGAGCGTCACCTCGCGCCCGCGCAGCACGTCGCGCGCCGCAAAGCGTTCGGCAAAGGGCGCGAAGCCGTGGGCCTCGAAGGCGAGCACGCTGCGCACCAGCGGCTCGGCCAGCGACAGCAGCACCTCGGGCGCGGACGCGTCGGGCTGCCACTGGCGCAGCCAGGCCGGCGGCGTGCGCATGCCGTCGCCCTCGCGCGGGCCGATGTTGATGCCGATGCCGACCACGAGGTAGCGCGCGGCGTCGGGCCGGGCCGTCTGCGGCATCGCGGTTTCGATGAGGATGCCGACCAGCTTGCGGTCGTTCACCCAGATGTCGTTGGGCCACTTCAGGCCGACCTGGTGCGCGCCCGTCGGGTCGAGGCTTTCGGCCACGCTCACGCCCACGGCGAGCGACAGGCCCGACCAGTCGGCCGGCGCCAGCGGCATGCCCAGCGAAAAGGTGAGGGAGGCGGGCGCCTCGGGCTGCTGCGCGCTCTGCCAGGGGCGGCCGAGACGACCGCGCCCCGCCGTCTGGCGCTCGGCCACGAGCAGCACGGGGTCGGTGCGGCCGGCACGCGCGCGGCGCATCAGCTCGGTGTTGGTGGAATCGATTTCGGCCACGGCCTCGACCGCGAAGCCGGGCAGCAGCGGCGCGACCGTCGCGGCGATCCGGTCTTCGAACCAGGCGCTGGCCGGCGTCGTGCCCATCGTCAGTCTCCGGCGGCGGCCGGGGCGTCGCCCTTGGACTTCTTCTTGCCGTCGGCCTTTTTCTTGTCGGCCTTCTTGTCCGCTTTTTTCTTCTCGGCTTTCTTTTCAGCCTTCTTCGCTTCCTTGGCCTCGGCCTTCTTCTTCTCGGCTTTTTTCTTGGCCTTCTTCTTTTTCTTCTTGTCTTTTTCCTCGTCCTCGTCCTTGGGCGTCAGCAGCGTGCCGCGGCACATCTCGGAGCCGCACCAGCACGGAAACTCGGACAGCAGCTTCTCGGTGTACGGCTCGTCGATGATCAGGCCGTAGTCGTAGTTCAGTTCCTCGCCGGCAGCGATGTTTCTCAGGGCCTTGATATAAACGCGCCCATCGACTTCGTCAGCCTCGCAGTTCGGCTCGCACGAGTGATTGATCCAGCGCGCGTCGTTGCCCTTCACGTTGCCGTCGATCACGCGGCCGTCGTCGATGTGGAAGTAGAAGGTGTGGTTCGGCTGGGTCGGGTCGTGCGGGTGGCGGCGCAGCGCCTCTTTCCAGCTGATGACCTCGCCCTTGTATTCGATCAGCGTTTCACCTTCGGCCAGGTCCTGCAGGGCGAACACGCCGTTGCCGTGGACGTCCGAGCGGCGCATCTGGATGCGCCGGCCACCGGAGCGCGTGGCGGCGGAGCGCGCCTCGGGCTCGGTCACGGGGGCGGCTTCCTTGTCGCGGCCGGCGGAAAGTGGGGATTTGGAAGGCATCGCCGAAGTCTGTTAGGTTGAATATGCACACATGCGTGTGCGCGCGTGCGCACGCGGAAGCCGCAGAGTATAGAGAGCCCTCAGATGACAAAGACTTTGGTAATCGCAGAAAAGCCGTCGGTGGCCCAGGACATCGTCCGGGCCCTCACGCCGGTGGCCGGCAAGTTCGACAAACATGACGAGCATTTCGAGAACGACACCTACGTCGTGACCAGCGCCGTGGGCCACCTGGTCGAGATCCAGGCCCCGGAGGAATTCGACGTCAAGCGCGGCAAGTGGAGCTTCGCCAACCTGCCGGTGATCCCGCCGCACTTCGACCTCAAGCCGGTCGACAAGACCAAGACGCGCCTGAACGCCGTGGTCAAGCAGGCCAAGCGCAAGGACGTGACGCAGCTCATCAACGCCTGCGACGCGGGCCGCGAGGGCGAACTGATCTTCCGCCTCATCGAGCAGTACGCCGGCGGCAAGAGCCCGCTGGGCAAGCCGGTGAAGCGGCTGTGGCTGCAGTCGATGACGCCGCAGGCGATCCGCGACGGCTTCGACGCGCTGCGCACCGAGAAGCAGATGCAGGGCCTGGCCGACGCCGCGCGCTCGCGCTCCGAGGCCGACTGGCTGGTGGGCATCAACGGCACGCGCGCCATGACCGCGTTCAATTCGCGCGACGGCGGCTTCTTCCTCACGACCGTGGGCCGCGTGCAGACGCCCACGCTGTCGGTGGTGGTGGAGCGCGAGGAGCAGATCCGCAAGTTTGTTTCGCGCGAGTACTGGGAAATCCACGGCAGCTTCGCGGCCGAGGCCGGCCAGTACCCGGGCAAGTGGTTCAACCCCGACTGGAAGAAAGCCAACGCGCCACTGCTGGCCAACGGCGAGCCCGATGCCGAGCAGCGTGCCGACCGCGTGTGGTCCGAGCAGGAAGCCCGCGCCATCGCCGACGCCTCGCGCGGCAAGCCCGCCACGGTCACCGAAGAGAGCAAGCCCACCACGCAGGCCTCGCCCGCGCTGTTCGACCTGACCTCGCTGCAGCGCGAGGCCAACGGCCGCTTCGGCTTCAGCGCCAAGACCACGCTCGCGCTCGCGCAGAGCCTGTACGAACGCCACAAGGCGCTGACCTACCCGCGTACCGATTCGCGCGCGCTGCCGGAAGACTATCTGCCCGTCGTCAAGCAGACCATGGAGATGCTCGCCGGCAGCGGCATGAAGCACCTGGCGCCGTTCGCGCAGCAGGCGGTCGACGGCAACTACGTCAAGCCCAACAAGCGCATCTTCGACAACGCCAAGGTGTCGGATCACTTCGCCATCATCCCGACGCTGCAGGCCCCGAGCGGGCTGAGCGAGGCCGAGCAGAAGCTGTACGACTTCGTGGTGCGCCGCTTCCTGTCGGTGTTCTTCCCGAGCGCCGAGCACCAGGTGACCACGCGCATCAGCACGGTGGAGCAGGGCGGCAAGAAGTACCCCTTCCGCACCGACGGCAAAGTGCTAGTCAAGCCGGGCTGGCTCGCCATCTACGGCAAGGAAGCCCAGGACGACGAGAAGGAAGACGACAAGGACGGCAAGCGCCTCGTGCCGGTGAAGCCGGGCGAGATCGTGCAGAACGAGTCGGCCGACCTCAAGGGCCTGAAGACGCGCCCGCCCGCACGCTATTCGGAAGCCACGCTGCTGGGCGCCATGGAAGGCGCCGGCAAGACCATCGACGACGACGAACTGCGCGAGGCCATGCAGGAAAAGGGCCTGGGCACGCCAGCCACGCGCGCGGCCACCATCGAAGGGCTGATCGCCGAGAAGTACATGCTGCGCGAAGGCCGCGAGCTCATCCCGACCGCCAAGGCCTTCCAGCTCATGACGCTGCTGCGCGGCCTGGGCGTGGAAGAACTGTCCAAGGCCGAACTCACGGGCGAGTGGGAGTACAAGCTGGCGCAGATGGAGAAGGGCGCGCTCAGCCGCGACGCCTTCATGCGCGAGATCGCCGAGATGACGGAGCACATCGTCAAGAAGGCCAAGGAGTACGACCGCGACACCGTGCCCGGCGACTACGCCACGCTCGCCACGCCCTGCCCGAACTGCGGCGGCGTGGTGAAGGAAAACTACCGCCGCTACGGCTGCACCGGCAAGAGCGGCACGGGCGAGGACGCCTGCGGCTTCTCGTTCGGCAAGTCGCCGGCCGGGCGCACCTTCGAGGTGGCCGAGGCCGAGCAGCTGCTGGCCAACAAGCACATCGGCCCGCTCGAGGGCTTCCGCTCCAAGGCGGGCTGGCCCTTCACGGCCGAGATCATCCTCAAGTACGACGGGGAAGAAGCCAAGAACTGGAAGCTCGAGTTCGACTTCGGCGACGACAAGAACGAAGACAGCGGCGAGATCGTCGACTTCAGCCAGCAGGACACCGTGGGCCCGTGCCCGGTCTGCGGCGCGCCGGTGTTCGATCACGGCAGCAACTACGTCTGCGAGAAGTCGGTGCCGACGAACGAGCAGCCGACCCCCAGCTGCACCTTCAAGACCGGCAAGATCATCCTGCAGCAGCCGGTCGAGCGCGACCAGATGGAAAAGCTGCTGGCCACCGGCAAGACCGACCTGCTCGACAAGTTCGTCTCGATGCGCACGCGCCGCGCCTTCAAGGCCTTCCTCACGTGGAACGCCGAAGAAGGCAAGGTGACCTTCGAATTCGCACCGCGCGAAGGCGGCAGCAAGTTCCCGCCGCGCAAGACCTTCGGCAAGCCGGCCGCCAAGACCGCGGCGGCCAAGAAGGTCGCGGCGAAGAAGACGCCCGCCGCCAAGAAGGCACCGGCCGAGAAGAAGGCAGCCAAGCCGCGCAAGCCGGGCGCGGGCCTCAAGCCCAGCGACTCGCTGGCCGCGGTGATCGGCGCCGAACCGGTGGCGCGCACCGAGGTCATCAAGAAGCTGTGGGACTACATCAAGGCCAACAACCTGCAGGACGCGACCAACAAGCGCGCGATCAACGCCGACGCCAAGCTGAAGCCGGTGTTCGGCAAGGACCAGGTGACGATGTTCGAACTCGCGGGCATCGTGGGCAAGCACCTCTCGGCGCCCGACGCGGCCTGACGACGCATGCAGCGCCGACACCTCGCCGCCGCCCTGTGTGCAGCGATGCTGCTGGGCAGCGCGGGCCTGGCCCAGGCCGCCGCGTGGCCTGACAAGCCCGTCAAGCTGGTCGTGCCTTTCCCACCGGGACAGGCCACCGACATCTTTGCCCGCGCGCTCGCCGAACAGCTCGGCAAGCGGCTGGGTCAGCCCGTGATCGTCGACAACAAGGCGGGCGCGGGCAGCAACATCGGCACCGAGTTCGTGGTGCGCGCGCCGCCCGACGGCTACACGCTCGTGGTGGCGGGCAGCGCGATGGCGGTGAACCAGACGCTCTACGCCAAGCCGGGCTTCGACCCGCGCAAGGACCTGGTCGGCATTTCGCTCATCGCGAAGGTGCCGCTGGTGTTCCTGGCCACGCCCGAAAGCGGCATCCGCACGCTGGCCGAGCTCACGGCGCGCGCCAAGGCCGAGCCCGGCAAGCTCAGCTACGCGAGCGCCGGCATCGGCGGCACGCAGCACCTGTCGGGCGAGATGGTCAAGTCGGCGGCGCATGTGTTCATCACGCACATTCCGTACCGGGGCAGCGGGCCGGCGCAGGCGGACTTCCTGGGCAACCAGGTGCCGCTGATGGTCGACTCGGTGACGGCCGCGCTGCCGCACATCAAGGCGGGCAAGGCGGTTGCGCTGGCGGTGACGTCGGCCACGCGCTCGTCGCAACTGCCCGAGGTGCCCACCGTGCGCGAGAGCGGCGTGGCCGGCACGAAGAACTTCGAAGCCGTCGGCTGGCTCGGCCTGATGGCACCGCGCGGCACGCCGCCCGAGATCGTGGCGCGGCTGAACCAGGAAGTGACCGACATCCTCAAGAGCGAGCAGATGGCGCGCTTCATCCGCGACCGGGGCTCCGAGCCGGCGCCCACGAGCGGCGCCGAATTCGACCGTTTCGTGGCGAACGAGATCGGGCTCTGGGGTGCGGCGGTGAAGGCTTCGGGCGCCAAGCCCGAGTAGCCCCTGCTCAGTTCTGCGCGACCGGCGGCAGCACGGTCGCTTCCCCGCTGCGGTCGACCTCGGCCAGCAGCCAGTGGCGGAAATGGTCGAGCGTGGCCAGCTGGCCGCGCCCCTCGGGGTAGCAGAACCAGTAGCCCTCGCTGCCCCGGTAGCCGCCGTTGGGCAGCGGCTCTTCCACCAGCCCCGACGTGATTTCGTCCTGCACCAGGCAGCGCGGCACCAGCGCCACGCCCATGCCGGCCATGACGGCGCGGATCATGGTCTGGAACTGGTCGAACTGCAGCCCGGCCAACGGGTCGAGCCCGCGCACGCCGTGCGCCTCGCTCCAGTGCAGCCACGACTGCGGCACGCTCACATGGCGCAGCAGGGTGCAGCGCGCCACGTCCTGCGGCGTGCGGATGGGGGCCTCGGCCTGCGCGGCGCGCGGGGCGATGAGCGCCACGTCCTGCCCCGCGAGGTAGTGCGAGCGCGCACCGGGCCAGTGGCCGTCGCCGAACAGGATGGCGCAGTCGAGCTCGGGCCGTTCGAAGTCGTAGCCGTGCACGAAGGGCACGAAATGCAGCGTGATCTGCGGGTGCCGTTGCTGGAAATCGGGCAGGCGCGGAATCAGCCACTTGGCGCCGAAGGTGGGCAGCGTCGACAGGTGCAGCGCACCGCCGCCGTCGCCGCTGGTGATGAGCTCCAGCGTGGCCGCCTCCAGCTGCGCCAGCAGGGCGCGCACCGCCTTTTCGTAGCGCTCGCCGGCGGGCGTGAGCGCCAGGCGCTTGCGGCTGCGCTCGAACAGCGGCGCGCCGATCCAGCGCTCGAGCTCCTGCACCTGCTTGCTCACCGCGCCCTGCGTGAGGTGCAGCGCCTCGGCCGCGCGCGACACGCCACCGAAGCGCACCACGGTGGAGAAGGCGCGCAGCAGGTTCAGGGGCGGGTTGAGGCGTCGCAATGGCATGGGGGAGCCCATCAAGTCATTCCAGATTGGAATGATATCGGGTATATCCTTTGCTTCAGGTGAGCTGCAGCTTTGCACATTCACTCATCGTTCCATTGGAAGAACCCTCATGCAACGTCGTCATTTCCTCTCCACCCTGGCTGCCGTTTCTTTCGCCCCAGGAATATCCTTTGCCCAAGGCAAGCCGATCCGCCTGGTCGTGCCCTTCCCGCCCGGCGGCGCCACCGACATCACGGCCCGCGTGCTCTCCGAGCCCCTGGCCAAGATCCTCCAGCAGCCCATGGTGATCGACAACCGCGCCGGCGCGGGCGGCTCGATCGGCATGGCCGAGCTGGCACGCGCCACGCCCGACGGCCTGAGCTTCGGCGTGGCCACGCTGTCCACGCACGGCGTGAACCCGGCCGTGTACCAGAAGCTGCCCTACGACCCGATCAAGGGCTTTGCCGCCGTGACCGAGCTGGTGAAGGCGCCGGGCGTGATCGTCATCAACCCGGCCGTGCTGCCGGTCGGCAGCTTCGCCGAGCTCGTGAAGTACCTGAAGGCCAACCCCGGCAAGGTGTCGTACGCGTCGCCGGGCAACGGCACCATCGGCCACATGTGGGGCGAGCTGTTCAAGAGCAGCACCGGAACCTCGATGGTGCACATCCCCTACCGCGGTGCGGGCCCGGCCATCAACGACGTGCTCGCGGGCCAGGTGCCGGTGTACTTCGACCAGGTGGCCTCGTCGCTGCCGCACGTGAAGGCCGGCAAGCTGAAGGCGCTGGCCGTGTCCTGGAGCGGCCGCCTCGACGTGCTGCCCGAAGTGCCGACCTACGGCGAACTGGGCTACGCGGCCAGCAACGACCCCTCGTGGTTCGGCATGATCGCGCCCGCCGGCACGCCGCCCGAGCTGGTGCTGCGCATGCAGCAGGCCGTGGCCACCGCGCTGAAGGACCCCGCGGTGCGCGAGCGCCTCGCGCTGCAGGGGCTGTATGCCTCGGGCACCACGCCGGCCGAGTTCACGAAGCAGATCGCGAGCGAGATCGAGAAGATGAAGAAGGTGGCCGCCTTCGCGCGCATCCGATTGGACTGACCGACACCGCCTATGCATCCAGTCCTGAAACTGATTCAAACCCGCGCCCAGGTGACCAGCGTCGCCGGGCACACCCCGCTGGTGCTGGACTCCCCGCACAGCGGCACCGTCTACCCCGAGGACTTCCGGCCCGTGTGCGAGCTCGCCACGCTGCGCCGGGCCGAGGACACCCACGTCGAGAAGCTCTACGCCTTCGCGAGCGACATGGGCGCCGCCTGGATCGAGGCGCACTTTCCGCGCAGCTACCTCGACGCCAACCGCGACATGACCGAGGTCGACACCACCATGCTCGACGGCCCGTGGACCGACCCGGTGTCGACCGACCCGCGCGTGCTGTCCAAGGTGCGCCTGGGCAAGGGCCTGATCTGGAAGCTCACCGACGAGGGCCTGCCGATCTACGACCGGCCGCTCACGGTGGCCGAGGTGCGCCAACGCATCGACCAGTGCTGGCGCCCGTACCACGCGGCGGTGGCCCAGGCCATCGACGAGGCGCATGCGCGGCACGGCTACAGCATCCACATCAACTGCCACTCGATGCCGGCCATTGCGGGCAGCCACGCCACCGACTTCCCGGGGCTGGCGCACGCGGACTTCGTGATCGGCGACCGCGACGGCAGCACGGCCGACCCGGCGCTGTCGCACAAGTTGTGCGAGCACCTGCGCGCATGCGGCTACAGCGTGGACTACAACCACCCGTACAAGGGCGTGGAGCTGGTGCGCCGGCACGGCAACCCGGCGGCGAACCGGCACAGCATCCAGGTCGAGATCAACCGCAAGCTCTACATGGACGAGGCCACGCTGGCGCTCGACGAAGCCGGCGCTGCGCGGCTGCAAGCCGACCTGCGTTCGATGGTCGAGATGCTGCTGGCGACCGACCCGCGCGTGGCAGGCTGAACGACGCCGCCCCTGCAGGGGCTGGTGTCTTTGTTACAGGGCGGCCGGGGGCCCCGGCCTATAGTGGGACGTCCTTAGTTCTCTGGAGTCCTGCCGTGAAGTCGATCCTTGCCGCCCTCGCCGTCCTTGCGACCGGTCTGCTGGTCTCGGGCTGCGCCGGCACCGCGCCGTCGCCGTCTTCGTCCTCCTCCACGTCTTCATCGGGCAGCGGCGTGACGGTGTTCGGCACCATCGACGCCGGCGTCAGCGGCACGACGAACAAGTCGTCGCGCTGAGCCAGAGCCTCAGGCGACCGTCGCCAGGTAGCCCCGCAGCGCATCGCGCAACTGGCGTGACAGCGTCTGCAGGTCGGGCCGCCCGCCCGTGCCGATGTGGGTGTGCGCGACCAGGCCGTAGATGATGGTCTGGCACACGCGCGCCGCTTCCTTCTTCTGCGGGGCGTCGGCCTTCACGTCGCCCGCCGCGTCGAGCACGCCCACCCATTCGGCCACGAAGCGGTCGTACATCTTGCGGTAGGCCTCGGGGCTGGAGAGGTGGCGCTCCAGCAGGTAGTGCGCGCCCCAGGCCACGGGCTGCGTGCGGTGTGCGTCGAGCTGCGCATCGATCACCGCGTCGACGATCTCGCGCCACGGTCGGCCTTCGTTCGTGGCCACGACCGCGCGCATGTCCAGCAGCAAGGCCTTGGAACGCAGGTGCAGGCACACGCGCGCCAGGTCTTCCTTGTTCTCGAAGTACTCGTAGAAGCTGCCCAGGCCCGTGCCCGCCACGGCCACGATCTCGCGGATCGTGATGGCGGCGTAGCCCTTCTCGACCAAAAGCCGAACAAAGGCTTCCTGCAATGCCTGCGAGGTGTGGCGCGCACGGGACTGGCGCGGCTTCCTCCTCGGGGCGGCGGCGGGTGCGCGGGCGCCGGTCATGGCCGCCGAACCCGAACACCTTGGGGGCGGGTTGTTCCTAGAATTTTTGATCCCATCGAAAGGCATTCTGCAATGACCTCGCCCGACCGCGCCCCCGAGACAACGCCCCCCGCCGTCTACACCGGCGAGGGCGACGCGTGGCTACCCGACACCCTCTCGCGCGGCCCCTGGGACCCGCGCGCGCAGCACGGCGGCGCGCCTGCCGCCTTGCTCGCCCACATCGCCGAACGCGCGGCGCCCGGCCCCGGCTGGCAGCTGGCGCGGCTCACGCTCGAGCTGGTGAAGCCGGTGCCGGTGGCGCCGCTGGTCACGCGCACGCAGTCGCAGGCCTCGCGCGCCACGGTGCGCGTGGGCATCGACCTGCTCGCGGGCGACACGGTGGTGGCCCGCGCGCATGCGCTGCTGCTGAAGACCTCGCCGCTGACCTTGCCGGCGAACCTGCCCGCGGGCGACGCGCCGCGCGAACTGCTGCCGCGGCCCGAAGACTGCACCGAGCGCCTGCGCATTCCCGGGCTGCCCGACGGCCTCTCGTTCCACCAGACCGCCGTCGAGTCGCGCCTGGCGCAGGGCGACATCGCGCAGCCCGGCGCGGGCGCCGCGTGGTTCCGGCTCGCGGTGCCGCTGGTGCGCGGCGTGGCCACCTCGCCCGCGATGCGCGCGGCGGCGGCGGCCGACTTCGGCAACGGGCTGAGCTGGGTGCTGTCGCCCGCCGACTTCCTGTTCTCGAACGCCGACCTCAGCCTGAACCTGTTCCGCGTGCCTGAGGGCGAGTGGATCGGCCTCGCGACCCAGACGCTGGTGGTGCGCGAACGCGCCGCCGCCACCTGAACACGCCCCTCTTTCACCGCTTCACGGAGACAACGCCATGACCATTCCCGGCATCCACCCCGACAACCAGGTCCCCGAGCTCAAGGACTACAACGTCTACACCAGCGACCCCGCGCTGCGCGGCGCGGTGGGGCGCGGCGGCGCCGCCTGGCGCGACGACGAGCTGGTGCGCCAGGGCGCCGAGTACGGCGCCGAAGCCACGCTGCGCGCCGCCGAGGACGCCAACCGCCACGAGCCCGAACTGCACACGCACTCGCGCACCGGCACGCGCATCGACAGCGTGCAGTTCCATCCCGCGTGGCACACCATGATGTCGATCGCGCGGCGCAACGGCATCGCCAACCTGCCGTTCTTCGACGAGCGGCCCTCGGCCTGGGTGGGCTACGGCGCCTCGCTGTACATGCACAGCCAGATCGAGTCGGGCTCGACCTGCCCGACCACCATGACCAAGGCCTGCATCCCCGTGATGCGCCGCAACGCCGCGCTGTACGCCGACCTGCGCGACAAGCTCGCCTCCAACGTGCACGATGCGCGCGACATCCCGCTCGAGGGCAAGACCTCGATGACCGTCGGCATGGGCATGACCGAGAAGCAGGGCGGCAGCGACGTGCGCACCAACACCACGCGCGCCGTGCCGGCCGGCCAGGGCCCGTGGGGCGAAGAGTTCCTCATCACCGGCCACAAGTGGTTCTTCTCGGCGCCGATGTGCGACGGTCACCTGGTGCTGGCCAAGACCGACGAGCACGGCTCCTCGTGCTTCTTCGTGCCGCGCTGGCGGCCCGACGGAACCAAGAACGCGATCCACATCCAGCGCCTGAAGGACAAGGTCGGCAACCGCTCCAACTCCAGCAGCGAGGTCGAGTTCAAGGAGGCCTGGGGCGTGCTCGTGGGCGACGAGGGTCGCGGCATCCCGACCATCATCGAGATGGCCACCGTGACGCGGCTGGACTGCGCGCTCGCCAGCGCCGGCTTCATGCGCCAGGGCTTCGCGCAGGCGCTGCACTACACGCGCAACCGCTTCGCCTTCGGCAAGGCGCTGGTCGACCAGCCGGTGATGACCGAGCTGCTGGCCGACATGGCGCTGGAAACCAAAAGCGCCACGCTGCTGGCGATGGAGCTGGCCTCGCGCTTCGGCTCGCCCGCGCCGCTGGACACCGCCTGGCGCCGCCTGCTCACGCCCGCCGCCAAGTTCTGGAACTGCAAGCGCGCGGTGGCGCTCACCGGCGAGGCGATGGAGGTGTTCGGCGGCAACGGCTATGTGGAAGACGGCCCGATGGGCCGCCTGTTCCGCGAGGCGCCCGTCAACTCGATCTGGGAGGGCTCGGGCAACGTGATGTGCCTGGACGTGCTGCGCGCCGTGTCGCGCAACCCCGACGACGCGCACCTCGTGCTCGACCACCTGCAGGAAGTGACCGCCGGCGAAGCGCGCCTGCAGGCCGAGGTGCAGGCCCTGCGCCAGATGGTGCAGCTCGCGCCGCAGGACCTGGAACGTCAGGCGCGCCGCTTCACGCAGCGGCTGGTGCGCGCGGCACAGGCCGGCCTGATGCTGCAGCACGCGAGCCCGCTCGCGGCGGCGGCCTTCGTGTCGAGCCGCTTCGATCCCGACTGGGGCCCGGTGACCGGCATCAGCGCCGGCACCAGCGACCCCGGCGCGTTGGTGCGCGCGGCCTGGCACTGAGCACGCGGAGACGACACGGATGGATTTCGTTTCCCTGCTCGACCAGCACGCCCGCACCCAGCCTGCGCACGAATGCCTGCGCGCCGCAGGCCGCACCTGGACCTACGCCGAGTTCGCCGACCTCTCGCGCCGCGCCGCCACCGTGCTGCGCGACCAGGGCGTGGGCCCCGGCGACAAGGTCGCGCTGCTGTGCTTCAACACGGTCGGCTTCGTCGCCGCGATGTTCGGCGCCTGGCGCCTCGGCGCGGCCGTGGTGCCGGTCAACCACAAGCTGCAGGCGCCGGAGATCGACTACGTGCTGGCGCACGCCGGCGTGCGCCTGTGCGTGGCCGACGGCACGCTCGCCACGCAGGTCGCCGCGCGCATCGCGCACCACTGCGACTGGCTCGCGACCGACAGCGCCGCCGACGGCCTGCCGATGTTCGACGCGCTGATGGCGCAGGCCGCACCGCTGGGCGACGACGCGCCGGCGCCCGGCACCGACACGCTGGCCCAGGTGCTCTACACCTCAGGCACCACGGGCAAGCCCAAGGGCTGCCTGCACAGCCACCGCAACGTCTTCATGGCGGCGGTGTGCACGGCGGCGGGCATGTCGCTGTCGCGCAACGAGCGCACGCTGGTCGCGATGCCGGTGTGGCATTCGTCGCCGCTCAACAACTGGCTGCTGGGCACGCTGCTGATGGGCGGCACCGTGGTGCTGCTGCGCGAGTACGCGCCCAAGGCCTTTCTCGACACGCTGGCCGACGAGCGCATCACCTTCACCTTCGGCGCGCCCATCGCCTTCCTGGCGCCGCTGTCGGTGGTGCCCGATGTGCAGCGCTACGACTTCAGCGCGATGCGGCTGTGGGCCTACGGCGGCGGCCCGCTCGGTGCCGACATGGCGCGCAAGCTGGCCCACAGCTACCGCAGCGACCGCTTCGTGCAGGTCTACGGCATGACCGAGTCGGGCCCGCTGGGCACGGTGCTCTACCCGGAAGACGCGATCGCCAAGGCCGGTTCGATCGGCCGTGCGGGCGTGCCCGGCGTGGCGATCGAGGTGCGCCACCCCGACGGCCGGCGCTGCGGCGCGGGCGAGGTCGGCGAGATCCACCTGCGTTCGCCGGCCGTGATGCAGGGCTACCTCGACAACCCGCAGGCGAGCGCCGAGGCCTTCGACGCGCAAGGCTGGTACCGCACGGGCGACCTCGCGCGGGTGGACGAGGACGGCTTTTTGTTCATCGTCGACCGGCTGCGCGACATGATCATCACGGGCGGCGAGAACGTCTATTCGAAGGAAGTGGAAGACGCGCTGGGCGCCCACCCCGACGTGCAGGACGTGGCCGTCATCGGCCGCCCGCACCCCGAGTGGGGCGAGACCGTGACGGCGGTGCTGGTGGCGCGCGGCGGGCGCGCACTCGAGGCGCGCGAGCTGGTGCGTTTTCTCGAAGACCGGCTGGCGCGCTACAAGATTCCGCGCATCTTCGAAGTGCGCGAGAGCCTGCCGCGCACGGCGACGGGCAAGCTGCTGAAGCACCTGTTGCGCGACGCGGCGTGAGCGTTGGGCAGTGCGGTCGTTGATCGGCCGCACACCAGCGCTGCTTCCCGTGCGCAGGACACTGGGTGCTTCCCGCAGCGAAATCAAGGAGGAGGCCGCAGGCCGGGGGACATTCGCGGAGGGAAGTACCCGGTGGCCTGCGCACGCGCCCCGAACCGCAGCGCCGTCAGCGCCGCAACAGCGCCTGCCGCAGCAACCGCGCCGCCCGGTTGCGAATCCGCCCCTGCATCTCGCGCATGCTGGTGCGCGGCGCCACGCGGGCGGTGGCGCAGGCCCACAGGAAGTCGTGCAGGATCGGCGTGTCGTCCACGGTCTCGGTGCTGCCGTACTTGTGAAACTCGGGGTGCCACTGGGTCGCCGCGATGTAGCCGCGCCCCTTCTCGGGCCGGCGGCGGATGGCCTCGGGCACGCGGTCGGGCAGGCTCCAGGCCTCGATCTCGAAGCCGGGCGCGAGCCCCTTGATGCCCTGGTGGTGGATGCTGTTGACGCGCGCCGTGCGCACCTCGGGGTACAGCTTCGCCAGGCGCGTGCCTTCGACGATCTCGATCTGGTGGAAGTTCTGGTCGTAGGTCACCGGGTCGCGGTGGCGCACCGTCTCGGGGTGGCCGTGCTGCTCCTCGATGTCCTGGTAGAGCGTGCCGCCGAAGGCCACGTTGATCAGCTGCAGGCCCCGGCACACGCCGAAGATCGGCTTGCCGGCCTGCTCGAAGGCCTCGACCAGCGCAAGGTCGTACAGGTCGCGGATCTGGTCGCCGATCCACGCGTCTTTCAGGGGCTCCTCGCCGTAGCTGCCGGGCCAGACATCGGCGCCGCCGTGCATCACCACGCCGTCGAGCCACTCGGCGTAGTGCGACAGCTTGGTGTCGCCGCGCGCCGTCTCGCCCGTGGGGCAGGGCACCATCACCACCATCGCGCCGGCCGACATGAGCCAGTGGGCGATCGATTGTTCGACGTACTGCAGCGTCTTGTTCGTGAAAAGCGAGCGGGCCGGGTCGGCGTGCGAGAAGCAGGCGGACAAGCCGATCTTGAGCCGGGCGGCGACAGGCTGAGACATGTCGATGGGTTCCCTGTGGACAAAGTTCATTGTGCGCCCATCGAACTTCGGTCGTGTGTCAGCCGAACCCCCGAAGTATGCTGTGCGGCGCATCAGGAGACACGCATGAAGACGATCAAGGGGCCGGGCATTTTCCTGGCCCAGTTCGCGGGCGACACGGCCCCGTTCCACTCGCTCGACGCCATCGCCGGATGGGCCGCGGGCCTCGGCTACAAGGGCGTGCAGATCCCCAGCTGGGACACGCGCCTCATCGACCTCAAGCGCGCCGCCGAGAGCAAGACCTACTGCGACGAGATCAAGGGCACGTTGGCCGGCCACGGCCTGGAGATCACCGAGCTCTCGACCCACCTGCAGGGTCAGCTGGTCGCGGTGCACCCGGCCTACGACGCGGGCTTCGACGGCTTTGCGGCGCCCGAGGTGCGCGGCAACCCCGTGGCGCGCCAGCAGTGGGCGGTGCAGCAGCTGCACCACGCGGCCAAGGCCTCGGCCAACCTCGGGCTCGCGGCGCACGCGACCTTCTCGGGCGCGCTGGCCTGGCCGTACCTGTATTCGTGGCCGCCGCGCCCGGCCGGCCTCATCGAGGAAGCCTTCGACGAACTGGCGCGCCGCTGGCGCCCGATCCTCGATGCCTTCGACGCCGTGGGCGTCGACGTGGGCTACGAGATCCACCCCGGCGAAGACCTGCACGACGGCGTGAGCTACGAGATGTTTCTGGAGCGCGTGAACAACCACCCGCGCGCCTGCCTGCTGTACGACCCGAGCCACTTCGTGCTGCAGCAGCTCGACTACCTGGCCTACATCGACCACTACCACGAGCGCATCAAGCTCTTCCACGTGAAGGACGCCGAGTTCAACCCGACCGGCAAGCAGGGCGTGTACGGCGGCTTCCAGAGCTGGATCAACCGCGCCGGGCGCTTCCGCTCGCTGGGCGACGGGCAGGTTGACTTCAAGGCCATCTTCTCGAAGATGGCGCAGTACGACTTCCCGGGCTGGGCGGTGCTCGAATGGGAGTGCTGCATCAAGCACCCGGAAGACGGCGCGCGCGAAGGCGCCACCTTCATCCGCGACCACATCATCCGCGTGGCCGACCGCGCCTTCGACGACTTCGCGGCCGGCGGGGCGGACGTGGCGGCCAACCGGCGGATGTTGGGAATCGGCTAACTCGTCGAGCGGATCGCGTCGTCGAGTATTTCGAGGCCGCGGTCGATTTCCTCCGGCTTCACATTCAGCGGCGGCGCGATGCGCCACACGGCCGCCATGCCGCCGACGGCCACGATGTTCATGCTCAGGCCGCGCGCCATGCAGGCGTCGGTGATGGCGCGGCCGCGCTCGGCGTCGGGTTCGCGGGTCTCGCGGTCTTTCACCAGTTCCACGCCCTGCAGCAGGCCGTGGCCGCGCACGTCGCCGATCACCTCGTGCCGCGCCTTCAGCGTGGCCAAGCCCCGGCTCAGCCGCTCGCCCATGGCGGCGGCGCGCTGGTTGAGCCCTTCTTCCTCGAGCACGTCGAGCACCGCCAACCCGACCTCGGCCGGCAGCGGGTCGGACACGTGCGAGGTGACGTGCACGAAGCCCTTCTCGTGGCAGTCCTGCTCGATCGCCTCGCTGGTGACCGTGGCACCGATCGCCAGGCCGCCGCCCAGCGTCTTCGACACGGTAAGGAAGTCGGGCACCACGCCCGCCTGCTCGAACGCGAAGTTGCTGCCCAGGCGGCCGAAGGCGGTCTGCGCCTCGTCCAGGATCAGCAGCATGCCGCGCTCGCGGCACTTGGCCTGCAGCTTCGGGAAGTAGCCGGCGGGCGGCACGATCACGCCGCCCGAACTCAGCACTGGCTCGGCGATGAAGGCCGCGAGCGAGCCGCTGGACTGCGCGTCGACCATGTCGAAGCCGACATCGAGGCAGGTGGTGTCGCAGGCATCGCGGCAATGGCGAATGGGGCAGCGGTAGCAGTTCGGCGCGGGGATCGACATGGTGCCGGGCTTGCGCGGCCCGTAGTCGACGTGGTGCCGGCCCGCGAAGGTGAGCGCGGCCATGCCGCCGTTCACGCCGTGCCAGCCGCCGTTCAGGCCCACGATCTCGTAGCGGCCGGTGGTCACGCGGGCCATGCGCGCGGCGGCTTCGTTGGCCTCGCCGCCGGTGGACAGGAACAGCGATTTCGACAGCGACGGCGGCAGCATCGCCGCCAGCCGCCCGGCCAGCGCCGGCACGGCCGGCCCGACGAAGCCGCTGTACAGGTGCAGCGCGCCCTCGCAGGCCTTTTCGATCGCCGCGACGATGCGCGGGTGGTTGTGGCCGATGGTGGCGCACATCTGGCCCGAGGTGAAGTCGAGGATCTCGCGCCCGTGCGCATCCCACAGCGTGGCGCCGCGCGCCTTGACGATGACATGCGGGCTCAGCCCCATGCCGTAGCGCACGAGGTGCTTGCTGACCACGGGGTCGTAGGTTGCGCCTTCGGCCATCGGATGCTCCTTGTTCGTCGGGGGAGCCCCAGCGTAGCCATCGGCCGCGAAATCCGGTGTCGTTGTGCGGGCCCGAAAACGAAGCCGATTGCGCGCACCTTGCGCCACACTGGCGGCACCATGAAAACCGGCACCCTCGATCGCATCGACCAGTGCATCCTGGCCGAACTGCAGGCCGACGCGGGCCTGCAGAACCAGACGCTGGCCGAGCGCGTGAACCTCTCGCCTTCGGCCTGCCTCAAGCGCGTGCAGCGGCTGCGGCGCGCGGGCGTGATCCGCGAAGAGGTGGCGATCCTCGATGCCGCGCGCGTGGGCTTTCCGGTGCTGGTGATCTCGCGCGTGTCGCTGCGCAGCACCACGCGCGAGGCGATCGGGGCCTTCGAGCGCAAGGTGCATGCGCTGCCGCAGGTGCTGCAGTGCCACTGCGTGGCCGGCGAGACCGACTTCGTGCTCGTGATCTGCGCGCGCTCGCTGCCCGACTACCAGGCCTTCGCGCAGGAGCAGCTGGGCGACGCGCTGGAGCTGGAGAACTACTCGAGCGACATCGTGCTGTCGACCACCAAGTTCACGACGCGGTTGCCGCTGGACAGCGCCTGAGGGCGCCGCCGCTACAGCAGGCGCACCAGCCGCCGGATGGCACCGTCGATCTGCGACTCGGCGATCAGGCCGAAGCCGAAGGCCAGGCCGTTGGGCGCGTCAGGTGCCTCCGGGTCGAGCGCGAAGCGCGACAGCGGCGGCAAGGTGATGCCGGCCGCCGCGGCGCGCTCGACCACCACATGGTCGCGCGCGCCGCCGTGCAGCCAAGCCGACAGGTGCAGGCCGGCGTCGGACGGAATCGCCTCGAGCCGGCCCGCGCCGTGGCGCGCCAGTGCGTCGAGCAGGGCGCTGCGGCGTGCGCCGTAGAGCTTGCGCATGCGGCGGATGTGGCGCGCCAGATGCCCTTCGGCAATGAAGGCCGCGAGTGCCTCCTGCCCGAGCACCGGGCCGTGCCAGTCGGCCAGCTCGCGCGCCCGCACCAGCGCCGCGCGGGCCCAGGGCGGCGCCACCACGAAGCCCAGGCGCAGGGCGGGGAACAGGCTCTTCGAGAAGGTGCCGACGTAGAACACCGAGCCGGCGCGGTCGAGCGTCTGCAGCGCATCGAGCGGACGGCCGGCAAAGCGGAACTCGCTGTCGTAGTCATCCTCGATGAGCACGGCGTTGCGCGCCCGCGCAAAGGCCAGCAGGGCGGCCCGGCGCGGCGGCGACATCGCCACGCCGGTGGGGAACTGGTGCGAGGGCGTGACGCAGACCACGCGCGCCTCGGGCGGGATGCGGTCCACGCACAGGCCTTCGTTGTCGGTCGGCACCGTGACCACCTTCGCGCCGGCGGCCAGCATGGCCTCGCGCAGCGAGGGATAGAACAGCTGCTCGACCGCCACCACCGTGCGCCCCGGCACCACCAGGATGCGCGCGAGCAGCCCGAAGGCCTGCTGCGCGCCGGCCGTGACCACGATGTCGTCGGCCGTGCAGCCGACCGCGCGCGTGAACGACACGTGCGCCGCAATGGCCTCGCGCAGGGCGCTCTGGCCCTGCGGGTCGGCGTAGTCGGCGGTCTGGCGCGCCACGCGGCGCAGCGCGCGGTCGGACAGGCGGCGCCAGATGTCGAACGGAAAGGCGCCGACATCGGGCAGGCCGACGCGGAAGTCGTCGCGCGCGGCCCGCGGCTGCAGCGTGGGGGCGAGGTCGGCGCCGGGCACGTTCAGCGGCACCAGCCGCGGATCGCGCCGGGGCGCGGCGCCCGCCTCCTTGGGCGCGGCCCGGCCGCGCCGCAACGCGGGCAGCGTGTCGGCCACGTAGGTGCCGGAGCCCGGGCGCGCCAGCAGGTAGCCCTCGCTCAGCAGCAGGTCGTAGGCCGCCAGCATGGTGTTGCGCGACACGCCCAGCCGCTGCGCCAGCGCGCGCGTGGCGGGCAGGCGGGCGCCGGGCTGCAGCCGGCCGTCGAGGATGGCGTCGCGCAGCTGGCGGTGCAGCGCGCGCAGCAGGTCGCGCGAACCGGCGGTTGGCAGGCGCAGGGCAAGCTCGAAAAGTGGCTCCATGATCTTTGCCGATTGTGGTTCTTTTGAAGAGCCGCATGCAATCCTATTCTGGAGGCCTTGGAACACCCACCCATGGAGTCCTTCACCATGCACACCGCTCCTGAAACCTCACCGCAACCGCCCGCCGAACGCCTGCCCCTGGGCCTGGCCTGGCTCGCGCTGGGCGCCTTCGCCATCGGCACCGAAAGCTTCATGGTCGCCGGCCTGCTGCCGGTGCTGGCGGCCGACCTGCAGGTCAGCGCCGCGCGGGCCGGCCAGCTGGTGCTGCTGTTCGCGCTGAGCTATGCGATCGGCTCGCCGCTGATGGCCGCGCTGCTCGCGCGCTTCGGGCGCCGCCCGCTGCTCATCGCCAGCCTGGCGACGTTCGCGGGCCTCACGGCGGCGGCTTCGATGGCGCACGGCATCGCGCAGCTGGCCCTGGCGCGCATCGCGCTCGGGCTGGTGGCGGGCGTGTTCCTGCCGACGGCCAGCGCGGTGGCGGCGGCAATGGTGTCCCCCGCGCTGCGCGGCCGGGCGCTGGCCATCGTGACCGGCGGCGGCACCGTGGCGGTGGCGCTCGGCGTGCCGCTGGGCGCCTGGATCGCGGGCTGGGGCGGCTGGCGCACGGCCTACCTGCTGATCGCCGCGGTGGCGGCGCTGGCCACCTGGGGCCTGTGCGTGGGGCTGCCGCGCACGCTGGCGCAGGCCCCGGCCCAGGACCCGGCCGATCTGGCCCCCCGTGCCTCGGCCTTCGCCGTGGCGCGCGAGCCCGGCGTGGCGCCGGCGCTGCTGGCCACCGTGCTGTGGGCCACGGGCGGCTTCAGCTTCTACACCTACATCGCGCTGTTCCTCGGCCACACGCTGGGCTTCGGGGCCGAGGGCGTGGGCGCGGTGTTCTTCGCGATCGGCTTGGCCGCCGCGCTGGGCACCGCGACCGGCGGCTGGGCCACCGACCGTTTCGGCGCCGACCGCATGGCGCGGGGCTTCGCGCTGGCGCTGGTGGTGATCATGGGCGGGCTCTCGTTCGCCGCGCAGATGCTGCCGCGCGGGCTGGCGCTGCCGCTGATCGTGGGCCTGTCGACGCTGTGGGGCTTCGCCGGCTGGGGCTTCGGGCCGGCGCAGGCGGTGCGGCTGATCCGGCTCGCGCCCGATCGTGCGCCGATGACGCTGTCGCTCAACGCCTCGGCGGTCTACCTGGGCATCGCGGCGGGCTCGGGGCTGGGCGGCGCGACCATCGCGTGGTTCGGCGTGAGCGCGGTGGGCTGGGTGGGCGCCGCCGCCCAGCTGGCGGGGCTGGTGCTGCTGTGGCGCGCGGCGCGGCGGGCCCGGTCGGCCGCGCCTGCGGCGTCGACGGCGCCGGCCTGCGCCTGAGTCCACGGGCGGTTGCTATATTTTCAATAGCTACCTTTGCAGGATGGATGGCCCTTCGGGGCCTTTTTCATGCGGGCGTTGTTTTTAAGACAAGCAACTGTCATGCCCTGCAAGCTATAATGTCGGGTTCGTTTCGATACCACGACGAAGAATTTCGTCACCCCCGCCGGCCGATCTGCGTTGCCATCTGAATCCGGGATCCAGGATTCATCAGGCTTCTCGTTTCCAGCCCTCGGGCCACGCCGGCTTTCACAGTGTGTTGGAGCGCCAGACCGGGCGCCCATGAATGCCACCACTGCCTTCGTTCCTGTTGAAGCGAATCGCGCGTGCGGCGCGTCCGTTCTCACTAATTTTTCGGCATTGCGCGCCCCGCACCGGCACGCAGCGCCCCAGGCTTCATGGACACTTTCGCAACAGCATCGCGGTGGGCAGGTTTCTGCTTCCCGCACCGCAACGACAGATTCCTGGACGCCGGCTGACCCGCCGGCCGACTGAAACCAACACGCCCATCTTCATCTCCAACACACATCGAACGATTCAGAGGTAATCACACATGCCCAAGGAAGAACTGATCGAAATGAACGGCGCAGTGACCGAAGTCCTGCCCGACTCGCGCTACCGCGTCACGCTCGACAACGGCCACCAGCTGATCGCCTACAGCGGCGGCAAGATGCGCAAGCACCACATCCGCATCCTGGCCGGCGACAAGGTCTCGCTCGAGCTGTCGCCCTACGACCTGACCAAGGGCCGCATCACGTTCCGTCACCTGGAACGCCGCGGCCCCCCGCCGACCAACTCGGGCAACAACACGCCCCGCCGCTGAGCGACGCCCGGCCGGCCTTGCAGAGCGCCCTCCCGGAGGGGGCCCTGCAAGGCCTTTGTCTTTTCCGGGCCGTCACTTTTTCCCTCTTGCGTTTTCCTGTCTGTCTGTCTCCGGCTGCCGAACGATGAACTCCACCACCTCCCCAGCCGGCGGCCTCCAGGCCGAACCCCACGGCTTTGCCACGCTGGCGCTGTCGCCCCAGATGCTGGCCAACCTCACCCAGCTCGGCTACACGCAGATGACGGCCATCCAGGCCGCCGCGCTGCCGCCCGCCCTGCTGGGCAAGGACCTGATCGCCCAGGCCAAGACCGGCAGCGGCAAGACCGCCGCCTTCGCGCTGGCGCTGCTGTCCAACCTGAACCCGCGCCGCTTCGCCATCCAGGCGATGGTGCTGTGCCCCACGCGCGAGCTGGCCGACCAGGTCACGACCGAGATCCGCCGCCTGGCGCGCGCCGAAGAAAACATCAAGGTCGTCACGCTGTGCGGCGGCGTCGCGCTGCGCGGGCAGATCGCCAGCCTGGAGCACGGCGCGCACATCGTGGTGGGCACGCCGGGCCGCATCATGGACCACCTGGAGCGCGAGAACCTCGACCTCTCGGCGCTCAACACGCTGGTGCTCGACGAGGCCGACCGCATGCTCGACATGGGCTTCTTCGACGACATCGTGAAGGTGGCGCGCCAGTGCCCCAAGGAACGCCAGACACTGCTGTTCTCGGCCACCTACCCCGAAGGCATCGCCAAGCTCGCGCAGCAGTTCATGAAGAACCCCGAGCAGATCACGGTGCAGGCCCAGCATGAAGGCAGCAAGATCCGCCAGCGCTGGTACCAGGTGAAGGACAGCGAGCGGCTGCACGCCGTGAGCCTGCTGCTGGACCATTTCCGTCCCGTGAGCACGCTGGCCTTCTGCAACACCAAGCAGCAGTGCCGCGACCTCGTCGACGTGCTGCAGGCACAGGGCTTCAGCGCGATGGCGCTGTTCGGCGAGCTGGAGCAGCGCGAGCGCGACCAGGTGCTGGTGCAGTTCGCCAACCGCAGCTGCTCGGTGCTGGTGGCCACCGACGTGGCGGCGCGCGGCCTGGACATCGCGCAGCTCGAAGCCGTGATCAACGTCGACGTGACGCCCGACTCCGAAATCCACATCCACCGCGTGGGCCGCACCGGCCGCGTGGGCCAGCAGGGCGGCTCGGAAGGCCTGGCGCTGAACCTGGCCAGCATGAACGAGATGGGCTTCGTCGGGAAGATCGAGCTGCTGCAGGGCCGCGAGTCCGAATGGCACCCATTGGCCGAGCTCACGCCCGCCAAGGGCGCACCGCTCACGCCGCCCATGGCCACGCTGCAGATCGTGGGCGGGCGCAAGGAAAAGATCCGCGCCGGCGACGTGCTGGGCGCGCTGACCGGCGACTGCGGCTACACCAAGGACCAGGTCGGCAAGATCAACGTCAACGAGTTTTCGACCTATGTCGCGGTGGACCGCGGCATTGCCGAAGAAGCCGCCCGCAAGCTCGGCAACGGCCGCGTGAAGGGCAAGAGCGTCAAGGTGCGCCTGCTGACACCGCAGTCCACCTGACATCCCTCCCATGCTCTTGTTTGGGCGCTTGGCAGACGAAATCTGCCGATGTGGCCTAATCGGGGGTCGAACATCTTTTTTATCCGAGCTTTCCATGCCCAAGAAAATCCGTACCGAAGCCGACCGTCTTGCCAGCCCGAAGCCGACGCCCATGCCCGGCTACACCGTGCCGCGCAACGGTGGCGGCCAGAAGATCAGCCTCGAGCGCGGCACCGCCACGCGCAGCAAGAAGAACCCGGGCAAGCGCCCGAGCAAGGGCGGCTGATCCAGCCCCCGCGGCTCTTTCTTCGGAGCCACGACGAACGCGCCCCCGGGCGCGTTTTGTCATTGGGGCCTGCCCTGCATCACGCGCCGCCATGTCCGACGACAACCAGATCTACATCCCGCCCTCGTTCTTCGCGGTCTACAGCGACGCGCGCCAGCGCCTGCGCGAGCCGATCGACGTGGTGCGCGCGCGCTACGAGATCTGCGAAGACCTCGCCGGCCACCTCGTGGGCCATGCGCAGATCCAGCACCACACCGAGGTGCCGGTCGAAAGCGAGATCCTGCGGCGCATCCACGCGGGGCTGGCCACGCCCGAATCGGGCGTGTCGGTGCCCGAGGCCGGCTGGATCGTGCAGCGGCTGGCCGAGCTGCTGGGGTGGGAAGCGCCCGAGATCGCCGAGCCGGCGGGCGACTAGCCTGCGCGCAGCTCACCGCGCCGCGAACCGCTCCAGCAGGAAGTCGACAAAGGCGCGCGTCTTCGCCGCCAGGTGACGCGACGGGTACACGGCGTACACCGGCGTGCGGTCGGCCTCCCAGTCGGCGAGCACGGCTTCGAGCCGGCCCGCTGCCAGCTCCGGTTCGACATAGATGCGCGGCACCAAGCTCAGGCCGAAGCCCGCGAGCATGGCGTCGCGCACGGCGATGCTGGAGCTGACCTTGTAGCGCCCGTCGATCGGCACCGCCACGCTGCGCCCGGCGCGGCGGAAGGTCCATTTGTTCGCGTGGCCCGACAGGGTGAACTGCACGCACTCGTGGGCCTTCAGGTCTTCGGGCGCGGCGGGCCGGCCGTGGGCTGCGAAGTAGCCGGGCGCGCCGCACAGCACGTGGGTCATGGTCATGAGCTCGCGCGCGACCAGGCTCGAGTCTTCCAGCCGGTCGCTGCCGCGGATCGCGAGGTCGTAGCCCTCGCCGATCAGGTCGATGCGGGTGTCCTGCAGGTTCAGCTCGAGCCGCAGGTTGGGGTGGCGGTCCATGAAGGCGGGGATGTGCGGCGAGATGCAGGTCAGCGCAAAGGTCAGCGGCGCGCTCACGCGCAGCACGCCGCCCGGGCTCGCCCCCACGGGCGCCAGCGCGGCGTCGGCCTCGTCCAGGTCGTCGAGGATGCGCGCGAGCCGCTCCACGTAGGCCGCGCCGGCCTCGGTGAGGCTCATGCTGCGCGTGGTGCGGTTGATCAGCCGCACCTTCAGGTGCGCCTCCAGCTCGGCGATGTTCTTGCTGACGGCCGCGGCCGACAGCCCCAGCTGCCGCGCGGCGCCGGCGAAGCTGCCCGCCGCGGCGGTGGTGCGAAAGACCTTGAGGGCGGTGAGATGGTCCATGGGCCGGCGCTCGATTGACGACTGTCAGTAAAGAACCAATTCATTATTCGAGCATTCACAACCACAGGTCAACGGCCTAGATTCGAGCCATGACCTCCAACAACCGCACCACCGACGTCCTGCTCACCGCGATCGCGCCTGCGGTCTGGGGCAGCACCTACATCGTGACCACCGAGCTGCTGCCGGCGAACTACCCGCTGACGGTGGCGCTGCTGCGCGCGCTGCCGGCGGGCCTGCTGCTGATGCTCATCGTGCGCCAGCTCCCGCCCCGGGCGTGGTGGGGGCGCATCTTCCTGCTGGGCGCGCTGAACTTCTCGGTGCTGTGGGCGATGCTGTTCCTGGCCGCCTACCGGCTGCCGGGCGGCGTGGCGGCCACCATCACTTCGGTGCAGCCGCTGTTCGTGGTGTTCCTGGCCGGCCTGCTGCTGGGCGCGCCGGTGCGCGCGCTGTCGGTGGCGGCGGCCGTCATCGGCATGGGCGGGGTGGCGCTGCTGGTGCTCACGCCGAACGCCGCGCTCGACGCGCTGGGCATCGCCGCAGCGCTCACGGCGGCGGTGTCGATGGCCTTCGGCACGGTGCTCAGCCGCCGCTGGCAGCCGCCGGTGTCGGCGCTGACCTTCACCGCCTGGCAGCTGACGGCCGGCGGCCTGCTGCTGCTGCCGGTGGCGCTGTGGCTGGAACCGCCGCTGCCGGCGCTCACGGCGATGAACTGGGTCGGCTTCGCCTGGCTCGGCCTGATCGGCGCCGCGCTCACCTACATCGTGTGGTTCCGTGGCGTGGCCCGGCTGGAGCCCTCGGCGATCGCGCCGCTGGCCTTCCTAAGCCCGGTGACGGCCGTGATCCTGGGCTGGGCCTTGCTGGGCCAGAGCCTCTCGGGCTGGCAGATGGCGGGCATCGGCATCGTGATCGCGAGCATCTGGCTGAGCCAGCAGGCGCAGCGCGGTGCGCAGCCGGTGCCGGCGGTGCAGCCCGCACCGAGTCGCTGAGGTTTCAGCCCACCGGGGCGGCGCGGCGCAGCAGTTGCAGGTAGCCGGGCTGCACTTCCATGCGCGCCGTCGCGCCCTGGCGCTGCAGCAGGCGGTGCGCCTTCGGCAGCGCCCAACAGGGCAGGTTGGTGAACATGTGGTGCTCGCAGTGGTAGTTGACCCAGTAGGGCGCCACGAAGATGCGTTCGAGCCAGCCGGCGTGCGTGGTGCGCGCCTGGCGCAGCGGGTCGACCTCGTTCTGCGCCACCAGCGCATGCTCGGCGATGTTGCGCACGCGGCTCACGAGCGGCAGCCAGGTCGCCATCGGCAGCAGCCACATCAGCACCCAGGCCCACCAGACACCGGCCAGCGTGAAGGCCAGAAGGCCCAGGCCGTTGCCGATGAGAAAGCGCCTGTCCTTCGCCAGCTCGCGCCCGAACACGCGCAACGCCGACTCGCCCGGCGCGCGCTGGCACAGGGCGTCGGCGATGTGGCCGAAGCGCTGCTTGTAGAAGGTCTGGCCGCTCAGGTCGCGCACGACCTTGCGCCACATCGAGTCGCGCGAGATCGGGAAGGGCGCCGACAGCACGAGGTCCGGGTCTTCGGTCTGCTGCACGAAGCGGTGGTGCTGCAGGTGATAAGGCCGGTAGTCGCGCAGCGTGGGCGAGCACAACCAGTAGCCGACCCAGTCGTTGACCTTGCGATTGCGGTGCAGCCCCGCGTGCGCGGCGTCGTGCATGAGGATGAACAGGCCCAGCTGGCGCGTGCCGACGATCGGCACCATGAGCGGAATGGTCCACGGCCACACGATGCCCACGAGCATCGCGGCACCGATCACGCCCCAGCAGTGCACCACCAGCCACAGGCCCCGCCAGGACGAGCGCGCGGTGAGCGATTGCCACTCGTCGGGGGTGAAGAAGTCGTCGGGTCGAGCGCGGGGTGCAGCGGCCATCGGGCCAGTATGCGGCGAAGGCGCCGGCAGATCACGCGTAGTTCCCCGGTGTGGGCGCCTGGGAGCGAGGCCCTTCGGCCTACTTGTCGATGATTTTCCGGGCGAAGACTTCGAGGTAGTCCATGAGCCGCTCGGCGCCCGCGATGGCCGCAGCCTCGTCGCCGGTGGCGATGCCCTGCGCCAGTTCGAGGTGCGCGTTGGCGCCTTCGACGATCTCGCCCTCGTGCTGGTAGGCGTACCAGAAGCGCCGGCACTGCACGATCAGCGGCACCACCGCCTTCACCGCCGAGTCGTTGTGGCTCGCCTGGTGGGTGACGAGGTCGAGCGCGCGGTCGGCCTGCATGTAGTCGTTCAGGTCGCCGCGGCCCGCGGCCTCGACCATGGCCTCGGCGCAGCGCACGATGGCCTGGCGCTGCGGCGCGGTGGCGCGGCGCGCGGCGCAGGCCGCAATCAGCTGTTCGAGCACGCGGCGGGTCTGGATCACGTCCAGGTGGTCGGCCAGGTCGATGGTCGACACCAGCAGGCCGCGGCGTGGCTGCTGCACGATGAGGCCGATCGACACCATGCGCATCAGCGCCTCGCGCACCGGCGTGCGGCCCAGGCCCGTGCGCTCGGCCAGCTCGGCCTCGACGATCTGGCTGCCGGGCTCCAGCTGCATGGTGGACAGCAGCGCCTCGATGGCGTCGTAGGCCAGGTCGGCCGCGCGGCGCTTGGGCGGGGGTCGGGGAGCGGTCTTCGGGGCGGCCATGGTGGGGATGTGGATGTGCTCGTGCGTGTGCGGATGCGGGGCCGTCATTGTCGGGCGTCGCCGGGCGCTGCGAGCCCGGCCAGTGTCTCGATGCGGACCGGCACCAGCGGCGGGCGCGGCGCGGGCGGCGTCCAGCCGAACAGGAACTGCGCCGCGTCGCCGCAGACGCGCCCCTGGCAGGCACCCATGCCGCAGCGGCGGTGCAGCTTGGCGTCGGTCCAGCCGGTGCAGGCCGAGAGCGCGGCAAAGGGCACGTCTTCGCAACGGCACACGAGCGTGTCGGGGTGGGGCAGGGCCTTGAGGTCGTCGGCCAGCGCGAAGCGGCGGTGCAGTTGGGCGGCGAAGGCGTCCCAGCGGGCGCGTTCGCGGTCGTGCGCGCGGGCCTGGGCGGCCTCGCCGACGGCCGCGTGGCCGGCGATGGTGCCCTGCACCAGCGCGCGCTCGCTGCCGCCGAAGCCGGTGCATTCGCCCGCCGCGTAGATGCCCGCGACGCTCGTGGCCTGCAGCGCATCGACCGCGAGCCCCGGCCCCGCGAGCGCGCAGCCGAGCAGCTGACCCAGCTGCGTGTTGGGCGTGAGGCCGAAGCCGCAGGCGATGCGGTCGCAGGCCATCTCGACCTCGCGGCTGCCTTCGCGCAGCCGCACCGATTCGACCTGCGTCGCGCCCTGCGCCGAGACCACGCGCGACGCGGTGCGGTAGTTCGCATCGGCCAGCGTGAGCGCCTGCACGGCCTTGCCGGGCCAGCGCACGAGGCTGGCACCGAAGGCCGCGACCGAGGCGAACGAGGCCTGCTCGGCGATGCGCAGCACCTGCGCGCCCGCCGCCTTGGCCGTGGCGGCGGCGGCCAGCAGCAAGGGCCCGCTGCCCGCGACGACGATGCGCTCGCCCTCGACCGGCAGGCCGGCCTTGATCAGCGCCTGCAGCCCGCCCGCGCCCGTCACGCCGGGCAGCGTCCAACCGGGGAAGGGCAGCAGCAGCTCGCGCGCGCCGGTGCACAGGATGAGCTTTTTCCACTGCATGCGCGTCGCGCCCTCGGCGTCTTCGAGCAGCAATTCATGCGAAGCAGGCGCGGCGACGACACGCGTGCCGCTGTGCACGCGGATGTTTGCGTGGCGTGCGAGCGCCTCGCGCCATTGGCGTGCCGCCGGCGGCAGCGATGCGCCGGGGCCGTCGCGCCAGATCTGTCCGCCGGGCGCGGGGTTGTCGTCGATCACCACGACCGACGCACCACTGGCCGCTGCCGCCACGGCCGCGGCCATGCCCGCGGGGCCCGCGCCGACGACCAGCACATCGCACGCGTCGATCGCCACGCCGCTCATGCCGTCGTCTCCACGCGCATGCCCTCGGCGCACACGGTCTGGCAGGCGAGGCGGCGCCGCCCGTCGATCTGCACGCGGCATTCCTGGCACACGCCCATGCCGCAGAACGGCGCGCGCGGCTGGCCCGTGACGGAGGTGCGCGCCGCGCCCATGCCGCCGGCGATGCGCAAGGCGGCGGCGACCGAACTGCCCGCTTTCACGCGCACGAGCTGGCCATCGATGTGCAGTTGCGTCCGATCGCTCATGCCCTCTCCCGCAGGCCGCGCGGCGCATATGGCGCGGCGTCGAAATCGGGCGCTGCGCCGGTCATCAGCGCCGCGAGCACGTGCGCGCTGCCCGGTGCCGTGGTCACGCCCAGCCCTTCATGGCCGACCGCGAGCCAGAGCTTCTCGCGCCACGGGTGCCTGCCCAGCAGCGGCAGGCCGTCGGGCGAGGCGGCACGCAGGCCGGTCCACGCACGCACGGCGTTCAGGTCGGCGAGCCCCGGCAGGTAGTCGAGCGTGCGCTGCAGCATGCGCGCGAGCATCGGTGCCTCCACGGCCAGGTCGGTCGTGTCGAACTGGCGCGACGAGCCCACCAGCAGCTGCCCCGTGGGCCGCGGCTGCACATTGAAGGCGACCGAGTCGCCGTCGCTGTGGTGCGCGCTGGTCACGTAGCCCAGCTCGACGAGCTGGTGGCGCACCGTGCCCGGGTAGCGATCGGTGATGAGCAGGTGGCCCTTCTTGGGGCGGATCGGCAGCTCGGGGCACAGCGCCGTCGCCTCGATGCCGTTGGCGAGCACGACCTGCGGCGCGGTGCGGCGGCTGCCATCGGACAGGCGCAGCGTGCCGTCGTCTTCGATGGCCTCGACCTTCGCGTGCTCGACCTGCACCAATGCCGCGTGCTGCGCGAGCAGCCAGCGCGCCGCGTTCGGCGCATAGAGGATGCCGTCGCCCGGCACTTCGAGCGCGCCCGACAGGCCGGCGCGCAGGGCGGGTTCGGCGCGCGCGAGTTCGCTCGCGCCCAGCAGCCGGCTCTCGATACCGAGCGCGCCCAGCCGCTGCTGCTTGCGTTCGGCCTCGGCCATTTCCTCGTCGTTCGCCGCGATCCAGAGCGTGCCGCAGGGGCTGTAGGCGCAGTCGGCGCCCAGGCGCGGTGCGAGGGCGCGCCATTGCGCGACCGAATGGCGGCTGAGTTCGAGCTCGGCCGCGTTGTCGCCCATCACCACGAGGTGGCCCATGCCCGCGCCGGTGGCACCGCCCAGGCGCGCGTCGAGCACGCGCACGCGGCGCCCGGCCTGCGCCAGCGCATGGGCGCACGCCGCGCCGACGATGCCGGCGCCGATGACAATGACGTCCGCGTCCATGCGCCCCGGGGTCAGAGGCGGATGCCCCAGCCGAAGGGGTCTTCGTCGTCGATGAGCAATGTGGCCTCGGCGCTGATGTGCGCGCGGCCGCGCAGCGTGGGAATGACCTGGTCGCCGTCCATCGCGTAGCTCGCCTCGAAGACGCTGCCGATCACGCTGGCCTGCCGCCACACCGCGCCCGGCGCGAGCTTGCCGTCGGCCGCGAGGCAGGCGATCTTGGCGCTGGTGCCGGTGCCGCAGGGCGAGCGGTCGTAGGCGTTGCCGGGGCACAGCACGAAGTTGCGGCTGTCGGCGCCGTCGTCATCGTTCGCGAAGAGTTCGATGTGATCGATCTCCGCGCCGTCCGCGCCCGTGATGCCCTGCGCTGCGAGCGCGCGGCGCAATGCGGCGGTGTAGTCGGTCAGCGCCGCGAGGTTGTCGCTCGCCACGCGCTGGCCGTGCTCGCTCACGAGGAAGAACCAGTTGCCGCCCCACGCCACGTCGCCGCGCACGGTGCCGTGGCCCGGCAGCTCGACCGCCACCTGGTGCAGGTGACGGTACGCGGGCACGTTGCGCACGCTCACCGAACCGTCTGCGTGCAGCGTGGTCGTCACCGTGCCCACGGGCGTCTCGATGCGGTGCTCGCCCACGCCGATGCGGCCCATGTGCGCCAGGCTCGCGACCAGTCCGATGGTGCCGTGGCCGCACATGCCCAGATACCCGGCGTTGTTGAAGAAGACCACGCCGGCCGCCGCATCGGGTGACACCGGCTCGCACAGCAGCGCGCCGACCACGACATCACTGCCGCGCGGCTCGAGCACGGCGGCGGCGCGCCACTTGTCGTGTTGATCGGCCAGCAGCGTGCGGCGCTCGGCCATGGAGCCTTTCCCCAGATCGGGAAAGCCGCCGATCACAAGGCGCGTGGGCTCGCCGCCCGTGTGTGAGTCGATGACCTGGATGCGTTGCATGGGTGTGGGGCTCACTCAGTAGCTGGCGATCGGCACCGGGGCCGCGTTCTTGAACGTGAAGACGGTGATGGGCGCCTGCTTCATGTTGCCCTTGTCGTCGTACGCGTAGGTGGCGGCCACGCCCTTGTAGGTGGCCTTGTAGAGCTCGGCGCCGACCTTGTCGGGGTCGATGGCGTTGGCCTTCTTCATCGACTCGCCGATGAACAGCACCTGGTCATAGTACGAGGCGGCGTACGCGTCGGGGTCGACGTTGAAGCGCTTCTTGAACTTCTCCTTGAAGGCCGGGCCGCTTTGCGCCTTCTCGAGCATGGAGCCGCCCTGCGCGCAGAACACCAGGTCGTTCACCGCGTCGCCGCCGATCTTGCCGGTGGCCGGGCTGCACACGGTGTCGCCGCCCAGCAGCTTGCCGGGCACGGCCAGCTGCTTCATCTGGCGCGCCATGGGCGCGGCCTGCGGCGCGTAGCCGCCGAAGAAGATCGCCTCGGGCGCCTTGCCCTTCATGTTGGTCAGGATGGCGGTGAAGTCGACGGCCTTGTCGGTGGTGAACTCCTGGCCCACGATGGTGAGGCCCTGCTTCTTCGCTTCCTTGG
The DNA here is from genome assembly GCF_041154445.1 of Variovorax sp. V118. Taxonomy (GTDB): domain Bacteria; phylum Pseudomonadota; class Gammaproteobacteria; order Burkholderiales; family Burkholderiaceae_C; genus Variovorax; species Variovorax boronicumulans. The sequence goes on from NZ_AP028663.1 coordinate 7,137,285, forward strand.
TGAACTCTTCGGCGAGGCCCTGGCCGAAAGCCGTGCGGTCGTCGATCACGCCGACCTTCTTCACCTTCAGTTCCTTGGCCGCGTACACGGCCATGGCGCCGCCGATCTGGTTGTCGCTGGCGATGATGCGGTACAGGTTCTTGTAGCCGCCCTGCGTGACCTTCGGGTTGGTGCCCACGGTGGACACCAGCGTGCCGCCGTCGCTGTAGATGCGCGAGGCCGGAATGGCCACGCCCGAGCAGTACGGGCCCATGACGAACTTGACGCCGTCGTCGACGAACTTCTGCGCCACGCTCACGCCGGTCTTGGCGTCGCACTGGTCGTCTTCGGAGACCAGCTCGAACTTCAGCGTCTTGCCGCCGACGCTGAGCTTCTTCGCGTTGAGCTCCTCGATCGCCAGGCGAATGCCGTTTTCATTGTCCTTGCCCGCAAAGGCGTTGGGACCCGACAGCGGACCGCTGTGGCCGATCTTGACCACCTGCTCCTGTGCCTGCGCGGGGCTGGCCACGGCCAGGGCGACCAGGCCCGCGAGACTGAGTGAGGAAACCATGCCTGCTTGTGACTTCATGCTTCTTCCTAGGGTTGGGAACAATGAAAAACGACAGGGCCGAGTGCATGGAGACCTGTCTCAGTTTAAATATATTAAGCACATATCTTGTAGATATCTGTGGGGCAAGCGCTCTTTCGGTGGCTGGGCTTCTGTGATATCTGTGAACGAACGGGCCGTTCAGGGCGGCGATCCCGCCGACGGGGCACCTTGCTCCGCGAATGTCCCCCGCCCTTCGGGCTCCTCCTTAATTTCGCTGCGCAAGGCACCCCATCGACGTGATCGGGTCAGTGCGGTGGTTGATCAGCGAAGAACCCACAGCGTGCTCCGTGCCCTGGCCACTGGGTGCTTCCCGCAGCGAAATCAAGGAGGAGGGGCGCAGCCCCGGGGGACATTCGCGGAGGGAAGTACCCGGTGGCCCGGGCACGCGCCCCGAACAGGAGCACCCACCCGGACAACAACAAGAAGGTCAGTCGACCTTCGCCCCCGAAGCCTTCACCACCGCCCCCATCGCATCCCAATCCGCACGCAGCAGCTTCTGGAAGGCGTCGGCGCTCTGGCTGCGCGGCTCCACGCCCAGGCGCTTGAAGCGTTCCTGGATCGCCGGATCGGCCAGCACCTTGTTGGCCGCCGCGTTGATGCGCTCGACCTCGGCCTTCGGCGTGCCCGCCGGTGCCAAGAGGCCGATCCACGAATCGAAGGCGTAGCCCGGCAGGCCGCTCTCGCCCACCGTCGGCAGCTTCGGCAGGAAGGGGCTGCGCGCCTGGCCCGTGGAGGCCAGCAGCTTCACGCGTGCGTCGTCCTGGAAGCCCATCACGCCGATGCTCGACGAGATCACCGCCTGCACGCGGCCCGCGAGCACCTCGTTCACGGCCTCGCCGGTCGACTTGGTCGGGATGTGCGTCATCTGCAGCCCCGCCTTCGCGAGGAACGACGCCATCGCCAGGTGCGTGGCGCTGCCGTTGCCGGCCGAGGCGTAGTTGTACTTGCCGGGGTTGGCCTTGACCTCCTTGATGAAGTCGGCCGTGTTGGACACGTTCATGCCGCTGGCCACCGCCAGCACGTAGCCCGCGTTGCCCACGTTCGCCACGCCGACAAAGTCCTTCAGCGGGTCGTAGGGCAGCTTGCTGTACAGGAAGCCCGCGATGTTGTGGCTGGCCGCCGCCAGCACCAGCGTGTTGCCGTCGGCCGGCGCCTTGGCCGCCACCGCCGCGCCCACCGTGCCGCCCGCGCCCGCGCGGTTCTCGACGATGGCGCTGCCGCCGAGCGCGACGCCCAGCTCGTTGTTGAAGGCGCGCGCCACCGTGTCCTGCACGGCGCCCGTACCGAAGGGCACGATGATGTGGATCACGCGCTGCTGCGCGTGCGCGGCACCAAGGCCGCCCAGGGCCACGGCGGCTGCAAGCGCAGCCAGCGAACGTCGGGTGAACAGGGGAAAAGTCATCGAGGTGGCCGCTTTCATCGTCAACAAAAAAGTCGTGTTTCAGGTGCCCGACGGCAGCCAGCGCTGCACCAGCTTCACGAAGTAGCTGGCACCGATCGGGATGATCTCGTCGTTGAAGTCGAACGAGGTGTTGTGGATGATGCAAGGGCCGGGCCCGTGGCCGTCCAGCCGGTGGTCGCCGTCGCCATTGCCCAGGAAGGCGTAGCAGCCGGGCCGTGCCAGCAGCATGTGCGCGAAGTCCTCGGCGCCCATCACGGCAGGGAAGTCGTCGGTGACCATGTCGTCGCCCACCACCTCGCGCATCACGCCGGCGGCAAAGCGCGCCTCGGCCGGATGGTTCACGGTCGGCGGCGAGGAGCGGTTGAAGTACACCTCGGCCGTGCAGCCATGCGCCGCCGCCACGCCGGCCGCCACTTCGCGCAGCCGCGCCTCGAGCTTGTCGATGGCTTCGATGGAAAAGGTGCGGATCGTGCCGCCGACCGTCGCCACATCGGGAATCACGTTCGGTGCATCCGAGCCCTGCAGCTGCGTGACCGCCAACAGTGCGCGCTCGGTGCTGGGAATGGTGCGTGCCACGATGGTCTGCAGCTGCTGCGCCAGCGTGACCACCGCGGCCACCGGGTCGATGCCGGTGTGCGGCATCGAGGCGTGCGTGCCGCGCCCGCGCACGGTGATCTTGTAGGTGTTGCTCGACGCCATCAGCGCGCCTTCGTTGAGCGCGAAGCGGCCCACGTCGCCGACGGGAAAGTTGTGCAGCCCGAAGACCGCGTCGCACGGAAAGCGCTCGAAGAGGCCCTCGTCGATCATCTTCTTGGCGCCGGCCTTGCCCATCTCCTCGGCGGGCTGGAAGATGAAATGCACGGTGCCGTCGAAATCATCCGGCCCTTGCTGCGACAGGTGCCAGGCGGCGGCCAGCAGCATCGTCGTGTGGCCGTCATGGCCGCAGGCGTGCATGCGGCCGGGGTTCGTCGACTTGTGGGCGAACGCGTTGGCCTCGTGCAGCGGCAGCGCGTCCATGTCCGCGCGCAGGCCGATGGTGCGGCTGCCCGTGCCCTTGCGCAGCACGCCTACGAGCCCCGTGCCCGCGATGCCGCGGTGCACCTCGATGCCCCATTCGGTCAGCAGGCTCGCGACCTTCTCGGAGGTGCGGTGCTCCTCGAAACCGAGTTCGGGGTGGGCGTGGATGTCGCGCCGGATGTCGATGAAACGGGTGGCGTGGGCGGCGAAGGCGTCGACGAGATTCATGGCGGGCGGCTGCGGGATCGTTCGCGAAAAGCAGAAGCGAACGATTCTGGCGCAGCCGCCCGTGCGGCGCATGCTGGCTTACGCGCGGTTCGTCGCTCAGCCGAGCCGGCCTTCCTCGCGCAGCGTCGCGCCGATGCGGCGGATCTCGGCCTCGCCCCGGTCGAGCGTCGCGCGGCTCGTGTGCACCGAGTAGTGGCCCATCACCAGCTCGTGCGGGTGCGGCACCGCCGAGCCGAGCACGAAGGCCGTGTCGCCCTGCGCCACGACGTCGATGGCCGCGTCGGACTCCTCGAACACCGCGAGCTCGCCCGTGCCGATGGGGCCGCCGGTGCCGTCGCCCGCGTCGAGCCGGCCCGCGTTCACCGCGACCCAGCCCACCGTGTGGCCGGCGGGCGGCGTGTAGCGCCAGCGTTCGCCGCCCTTGAGCTGCACGGCCAGGTAGTTCATCGGCGAGGGCGCCGGAATGGGGCTCTGCGCCGCGCCGTAGCGCCCGAGCAGCACGCGCGCCGGGCCTTCCTGCGGCACCTGCGAGGGCGCGAGGTAGATGCTCTGCGCGGGCGCGTTTTCCTCGGCGGCCGGCAGCGCCACCCAGAGCTGGAAGCCCTGCACGCGCGTCACGCCCGGCGCCGGTGCGCCCGTGTGCCACACGCCGTTGCCGGCGCGCATCCACTCGACGCCGCCACCGCGCAGCACGCCCTGTTCGCCGGTCGTGTCCTCGTACAGCGTGTCGCCTTCGATGAGCCACGTCAGCGTGGCGATGCCCGAGTGCGGGTGCAGGCCGAAGCCCTTGTGGCCGCCGTCGACATCGAAGCCGAACAGGTCCAGGAACACGAAGGGCTTGAGGTATTCGCCCAGGTCGCCGGGGCTCATGAGCCGCGTGATCGGCCCGTGCTTCGCGCCGCGCGTGCGGTAGACGATGGCGCGGGTGTCGGTGGCAACCACTGCGCTCATACGGCCTCCCTGGCGGTCTTCAGTGCGCGGGTCCACCACGCCATGTCGTCGAGCAGGCCTGTGGCCGACTGCACCAGGTGCGGGAAGTCGTCGAAGGACTTGCCCTGCTGCCAGATGCCCAGGAACTCGACCATGCCGATGTGCACCGCGTGCCGCACCGGCGCCATCTGCATCTCGACCGCGACCAGCCGCAGCTGCTCCACGGCCCGCGCCGCGCCCACGCCGCCGTAGCCCACAAAGCCGATCGGCTTGCGGATGAACTCCTTGTAGGCCCAGTCGATCGCGTTCTTCAGCACCGCGCTCGGGCCGTGGTTGTACTCGGGCGTGACGATGATCAGCCCGTCGAAGGTCGCCAGCTTGGCCTGCCAGCGCTGCGCGGCCTCGTTCTTCACCGGGCCCCAGGCGGGCGCGCCGGCTTCGTTGAAAAAGGGCAGCGGGTGCTCGCGCAGGTCGACCAGCTCGAAGGCGAGGTCGGTGCGCTGCTTCGCGATCTCGTGGATCCAGTGCGCGGGCTTCTCGCCGAAGCGGCCTTCGCGGGTCGAGCCGATGACGATGCCGATGCGGGGTTGTTGTTGCTGTCCGGTCATGGGGTGCGTGCTCCTGAATGAAATGAGGTGGTCGAAGGCCGGAAAGGCCATGGACTGAAGGTTAGGCACGCACGCATTGATCGACTAGACGGTAGAGTCGGATTGCACTCGTCCACGAACAGAAGGAATAGGCCCCGCCATGCTCGACCTCAACGACATCGCCGTCTTCGTGCAGGTGGTGCGCCACGGCAGCTTCGCCGAGGCCGGCCGCCGGCTGGGCCTGCCGCCCAACACCGTGAGCCGGCGCATCCAGCAATTGGAGGCGCAGCTCGGCACCCGGCTGCTGCAGCGCTCGACCCGCAAGCTCACGCTCACCGGCGCCGGGCAGGCCTTTCACGAACAGTGCGCCGAGGCGGTCGACGGGCTGGTCGAGGCCGGGCAGGCGCTCATCACCGGCAGCCAGGAACCCAGCGGCCGCGTGCGCGTGGCGGCCACGGCCGATTTCTTCGACTTCTTTCCCATGGCCTGGGTGGCCGATTTCCTGGCCGCGTACCCGCTGGTGCGCGTCGAGTTCGTGCTCAGCGACGCCAAGGCCGACCTGATCGCCGAGCAGATCGACATCGCCTTCCGCGGCGGCGCGCTGGCCGACTCGGGGTACGTCGCCCGCCAGCTGCTCGGCCCGCGCACCGACGGCCTCGTCGCCAGCCCCGCCTACCTGGCCGCGCGCGGCACCCCCGCCACGCTGAGCGAGCTGGCCGACCACGACTGCGTGACCCCCGCCCACCCCAGCGGCCGCACCACCTGGCGCCTGACCGGGCCCGGCGGGAAGGAAGAAGAAGTGCAGGTGGGCGGCCGCTTCAGCGGCAACACCGCGCAGGCGCTGCGCAAGGCCGCCATCGCCGGTCTGGGCATCGCGCTGCTGCCGCCCGCCATGGGTCGGCTCGACGTGGAGGCGGGGCGGCTGGTGCCGGTGCTGCCGCAGTACCAGCGCACCGGGCACGGGCTGAGCGTGGTCTACCCGAGCCGCAAGCACCTGCCGCGGGCGGTGTCGGCGTTCATCGGGATGGTGACGCAGAAGCTGCGGGAGGAGGAGGCGTTGCCGGATGTGTGGCGGGCGACGCGAGTGCGCCCTCTGATTTCGTGACTTATTTGGCAGTTGAAAGGGGTTGCCCCTCTTTCAGGGTAGTTCCGCGATGCGGTGCAACGCCGCCTGCTTTACAAGAGACGTTTTGAAACAATCATTTCGGAGCGGACCGAAGCTTGGCCACCCTCATCCCAGCCTTAGGCAGTTGCGTTTCCCGCATGACCTCCGGCGAGCGGCGCCTCGCGGAGCGCCTGGAACAAAAGCTCGACAGCGACTACCTCCTTTGGTACGACGTGCCCGTCGGGCCAAAACGCTCGCATCCCGATTTCGTTGTGCTGCATCCGCATCGCGGACTCTTGATTCTTGAAGTGAAGGACTGGCGGCTCGACACCATTCGCCAGGCCAGCAAGGGCAGTTGGGAAATCCTGGCGGATGGCGTCCCCAAGACCGTCATCAACCCGGCCGAGCAGGCTCGCCAGCATGCGCATCAGGTCGTCGACGCCCTCAAGCGCGACGCGCAGTTGGTCCACGCAGAAGGCAAATGGCAGGGCATGCTGACCTTTCCGTGGAGCTACGGCGTCGTCCTGACCAACATCACGCGCAAGCAGTTCGAAGCAGCCGAATTGCATCGCGCCATCGAAGCCCATCGCGTCGTGTGCTCTGACGAAATGACCGAAAGCGTCGACGCCGAAGCGCTGCAAAGCCAGTTCTGGAGCATGTTCCCAGTGCTCATGCGCGGCACGCTTTCCTTGCCGCAGATCGACCGTGTGCGATGGACGCTGTTTCCTGAGGTGAGGGTACAGAGCCAAGGCATCCTGTTCGACGACAACGACGCGGAAGCGCTGGTTCCCGACCTTCTGCGGGTGATGGACCTGCAGCAGGAGCAACTGGCTCGAAGCCTGGGGGACGGCCACCGCGTGATCCACGGGGTGGCCGGCTCGGGCAAGACCATGATCCTCGGCTATCGCGCCGAGTACCTGGCCAAGAGCGTGACCACCAAGCCGATCCTCGTGCTCTGCTACAACGAGCCGTTGGCCGTGAAACTTGCGTCGACCTTGGAAGCCAAGGGCCTGAGCGACAAGGTGCATGCGCGCCACTTCCACAAATGGTGCCGGGACCAGTTGGTTGCGTACGGGCAGGTGCCGACGGAAAAAATGAGCACGTCGAAGCTCATGGAAGAAATCGTCGACCGCGTGATCCGCGGCGTGGACCGCAAGCAGATTCCCTCAGGCCAGTATCAAGCCGTGCTGATCGATGAAGGCCACGACTTCCAGCCTGAATGGCTGCGGCTTGTGACGCAGATGGTCGACCCCGGCACCAACAGCCTGTTGCTGCTGTATGACGATGCGCAGAGCATCTACGAACGGCAGCGCACCAAGCAATTCAGCTTCAAGAGCGTAGGCATCCAGGCGCAGGGCCGCACCACGGTGCTCAAGATCAACTATCGCAATACCAAGCAGATCCTGCAGACCGCGAGCCTGATCGCTTCCGATCTGCTGACGGCGGAAGACAAGGACGACGACGGCATTCCGCTGCTGCACCCCATCAGTTGCGGACGCGAAGGCCATGCGCCCTTGGTGATTCGCCTGCCCACGTTGCGTGACGAGGCGGTCAAGGTCGCTGAGTTGCTGAGCGCCGCACACCAGGAGGGGCATGCATGGGGCGACATGGCCGTGATCTGCCGCCAGTACGCCGCCATGGAAGAGTGCGCAAGCGCGCTGCGACATCGAAAGTTGCCGCACCAAGTCCGCAAGGGAACGGGCGACTTCAAGCCCGACGCAGACACCATCAAGGTGCTCACGATGCACGCCAGCAAGGGACTTGAGTTTCCCGTCGTTGCGGTGGTCGGAAGCGGTGCCATGCCCCGCGAAACCGACGACGAACGCGAAGAAGCCCGGCTCTTTTATGTCGCGGCAACGCGGGCGACCCAGGCGCTCTTCATCACGGTCAGCGGCGACGCGGCATTCGGCAAGCGCCTTTAGGGCGCCACGCGCATCCGCCGGCATTCACGCCGTCGCCCTGGCATGGCACCTGGGGGTTCGTCCGGCCTCCCAGCGCAACGATGGGCATTCGCGTGAAAATGCCCGCCATGAAAATCGAAAAAGACACCGTCGTCACCCTCAAGTACAAAGTCGCCGACGCCCAGGGCAAGCTCATCGAAGCCAGCCCCGAGCCGATGGCCTACCTGCATGGCGGTTACGAGAACACCCTGCCCAAGATCGAGCAAGCGCTCGACGGCCAGGAAAAGGGCTACCAGACCACGCTGAACCTCGCCCCCGAAGACGCCTTCGGCCTGCGCGACGAGACGCTGGTGCGCAGCATTCCCAAGACCGAGTTCCCGCCCGGCGTGAAGGTCGGCGGCCAGTTGCAGGGCCGGCTCGACGACGGCACCGAGCACGTCTTCACCGTGACCAAGATCAAGGGTCCGGTCGTGCTGCTCGACGGCAACCACCCGTGGGCCGGCAAGGCGCTGAAGTTCAGCCTGCAGGTGACGGACGTGCGCGCGGCGCTGCCGGTGGAGATCGAGCACCGGCATGTGCATGGGGCGCACGGGCACCATCACTGATCGATGGCGTGACTGACGAACGCCGAGGGCCGCGTGGGCCCGGCGTTCGCTTCGCCAGCTGCTTCCTGGTTACTTCTTCTTCCAGAACCTCGGCGCCTCGCCGATTCTCTCCAGCGCCTCGCGACACGCCGTCGCCCCCGCCGCGCGGCGCGCGCTGAACCAGCCGACCGCGAACCACGCACGCGGGTCGCGCGCCGCGACCTCGCGGTACAGCGCGAGCGCCACGGCCTCGTCATTGAACTCGCCCAGCGCGTCCTGCGCGGGGCGCAGGGCCTTCAGGTAGCGCCCGGCCGCGTCCTTCTTCTTGCCGCCTTCCGCCTCGGTGAACAGCGGCGCCGCGAACTCCGCCAGGTAGCGCAGGCGCTTGAGCCGCTTGCGCGCGCGGTGCTGGTGTTCGGTGGCGAGCGATTCGAAGCGCCGGCCGTCGCGCACCGCCTGTTTGTGCAAGCGCTGGAGCCGCTCGCGCAGCAACTGAAGGGCCGCGTCGGCAGCGAGCGGCGTCGGGCCCGTCGACTCGGGTGCGGCAGCGGTGAAGCCGATCAGCGACACGAGCACGTCCTGGAACGCGGCGGCGCGCACGATGTCGCCGGGTGTCAGCGCCGGCGCGGCAGCCGCATCGCTGGCATCGCCCACCAGCGGATCGACCTCCGGCGCACCCGCTTCACGCAGCCGCGGCTGCGCGAGCTTCACGACCTGTTCGCGGTCGCGCAGTTCGCCGAGCGCGCGGAAGGCGTCGACCAGCGGCTGCTCCCACGCGGCGGCGTCGAAGCGGCTGGTGTCGGCATCGAGCCCCGCCAGTTCGCGCAGCGCGGTGCGCAGGCGTCGGATGCCGATGCGCAACTGGTGGATCTGCTCTTCGTCGGTGCTGCCCGCGGCGATCTCGCTGGCGTTGGGCAGCATCTGGTCCAGGCACGACGCGACCACTGCCTGCTGGAGGGCGCGGCCGTCTCGGCCGTGAGCGGAAAAGCGCGGCGCTTCGGCCTTGACGGCGGGCACCGTCTCCTGTTCGGCCAGCAGGCGCATGCCGCGTTCGGCCTTCGAGACGGTGCTGAACCACAGGCCGTGCTGCTGCGACCAGCGCCGCGCGAGCGCGACGAGCCCCTGCACGTCGCCGCTCTTGAGTTCGAGCTCCAGCTCGCACACGGGCGAGGCGCGCTGCGCGGGCGTGCCCGCGTGCGCGACGACCTTGCCGACGTCGAGCGCCATCTCGACGACGGCGCCGGCCGGGCCGCTCACGCGCAGGTCGCGCGTGAGCCGCACGATGTCGGTCGACTGGCGCTCGACCAGCGGCACCGCGCCGCCGTCGGCCGCTTGCAGCAGGCGGGCCAGCCGCTCGCCGACGGGCGTGCCGGCATGGCGCGCGGGGTCGATGGCGGGCGCAGCGGCGCCGGTGCCCAGGTCGACGTTGTGCTCGAGCCGGTGCAGCGCGTTGTCGCCGGCGGCCTTGACGGTCTGCACCCAGCGCCGGCCCTCCTTGCGCAGCCGCAGCACCATGCCGTCGGCGACGAGGCGCTGGTCGGCGGTGTCGAAATAGCGGGCCTGCAGGCGCGTGCGCACGACGGCGCCGCGCCGCAATGCGGCTTCGACGGCCTTCAGGCGGCCGGCGGGAATACAGAACTTGAACTCGATTTCCATGGTGTTCATGATGCCCGCTCTTTTTTCCCCTCAACGACGTGGTGCCGGCCGATTTCCGGTGCGCCGAAAAATCATGTGGACACCGTCCATTTTCTTTGATATCTTTTGTGGACGGCGTACACAAAGACGCCGGCACACACCCGATCCACCCTTCATCGACACAGGAACCCCACCATGGCCACCAAGCAGATCTTCGTGAACCTCCCCGTCCGGAACCTCGACAAGAGCAAGGCTTTCTTCGGCGCGCTGGGCTACACCTTCAACCCGCAGTTCACCGACGCGAACGCTGCCTGCATGGTCATCCACGAAGGCAGCATCCACGCGATGCTGCTGATGGAGGACTACTTCAAGACCTTCACGAACCAGGGCATCGCGGACGCCCGCAAGGAGAACGAGGTGCTGGTATGCCTGTCGTGCGAGAGCCGGGCCGAGGTCGACGACCTGGTCGCCAAGGCGGTGGCCGCCGGCGGCACGACGCCGCGCGAGCCGAAGGACTACGGCTTCATGTACGGCCACGGCTTCCAGGACCTGGACGGCCACATCTGGGAACTGGTCTACATGGACCCGAACGCCGAGATGCCCTCGCAGTGACCGCGGGGGCCGGACGATGCCCATCGTTCCATATGCGCTCTTGATCGTTGCGCGGAAGGCACCTACCGAAAGGCGGCGGCGCCCCGATATTCCTGGTTCCGGCACAGCCCGCATGGCGGCCGTGCCTGCCTCACCAAGGAATACCGACATGTCCGACAGCAACGACAACAACAGCGCGTCTCCCATCGTCCAGGTCCAGCCGCTCGGCTTCCCGTGGCAGACGCTGGACCCCTTCCTGTTCTGCGTCTACCACGACGACGCGTACCCGAAGGGCAACGGCCGCATGGGCCCCGAGGCCTCGCTGGCCGGCCGCCAGATCGGCCAGGACTTCAGCCGCAAGGACGGCTGGAGCATGTACCACGGCGAGACGGTGCCGGGCTTTCCCTCGCACCCGCACCGCGGCTTCGAGACGGTGACCATCGTGCGCAAGGGCCTGGTCGACCATTCCGACTCGCTGGGCGCCACGGCGCGCTTCGGCGGCGGCGACGTGCAGTGGCTCACGGCCGGCAAGGGCATCGTGCATTCGGAGATGTTCCCGCTGCTCGACGCCGGCGCGCCCAATCCGCTGGAGCTGTTCCAGATCTGGCTCAACCTGCCGGCGAAAAACAAGATGGCCGAGCCGCACTTCACGATGTTCTGGTCGGAGGCGATTCCGCGCTTCGCCTCGGACGACGCGCAGGGCGGCCGCACCGAGGTGGCGGTGATCGCCGGGCGCTTCGGCGGCGATGACGCGCAGGCCCAGGCGGCCATCGACCCGCTCGCGCCGCCGCCCGCTTCGTGGGCCGCGCAGGCCGGCGCCGACCTGGCGATCTGGACGCTGCGCATGACGCCCGGCGCGCGCTGGACGGTGCCGCCCGCCACCGGCGAGGGCACGCGCCGCATGCTGTATTTCTTCAAGGGTGCGACCGCGCAGGTGGCGGGTCGGCGCGTGGACGGGCCGGCGGCCATCGAGCTGCGCGCCGACGCGGCCGTGGAGCTGTGCAACGGCCCCGAGGGCAACAGCGAGTTCCTGCTGCTGCAGGGCCGCCCGATCGGCGAGCCGGTGGCGCAGTACGGCCCGTTCGTGATGAACACGCAGGCCGAGATCGCGCAGACGATGGCCGACTACCGCCGCACGCAGTTCGGCGGCTGGCCCTGGGCCGACCCGGCGCCGGTGCATGGCGCCGAGGCCGCGCGCTTTGCGCGGCACCCCGACGGGCGCGAGGAAATGCCGGGGGCCTGATCTACATCGGCTTCCGGGGCTGCGCGGTTCTCAGTAGCCGCGCAGCACCTCGACGCTCAGCGCGGTCATGCTCGGGATGAACTCGATCACGTCGGTGCGCGCGACGCCGCCCTGCACGAAGGGGTCGCGCGCCAGCACCGCCTCGAGCCCCTCGCGGTCGCCCGAGCGCGCGAGGATCACGCCGCCCTTGCGCGGCACCTGGCGCCCCGAGGCCACGAACAGGCCGCTGGCGTAGTGCTTCTTGAGCCAGGTGACATGCGCATCCATCAGCGCGTCGAGTTCCTCGAGCGGACGGATGTAGGTCAGGGTGACGATGAACATGGCAAAGGCAGGTCGATGCGGAAGATGACCCGATCCTATGACCTCGGCACGACCGTGGCAGGGCGAGAGTGTGTCTCGCGGGTAACTGTCGCATGCGGCATGTGCATGCCGGCCTTGTCGCCCACCGGACCTGCGCACCGGCGTGCGATCTCGTAGATTCGGTCGTTGCATTCCTCAGTTCATGTCACTTCACCGGAGACCCTGTTCCATGATCCAAGTCGTTGCCGTCATCACCGCCAAGCCCGGCCAGCGCGCCCTGCTGCTCGAAGCCTTCAAGGCCAACCGCGCCGCCGTGCTCGCCGAAGAGGGCTGCATCGAGTACGGGGCCACGATCGACGCGCAGGGCATTCCCCCGTCCAAGGCCAGCTTCGGGCCCGACACCTTCGTGGTGATCGAGAAGTGGGCCTCGCTGCCGGCCCTGCAGGCGCACGCGGTCGCGCCGCACATGGCGGCCTTCAGCGCGCAGACCAGGGAGCTCACCGAGAGCAAGCGCATCCACGTGCTCGAACCCATCTGACCCTGCCGCACCGCCGCCGCCGCCTTCGCGCGCGGCGCGATGCCTGCTACCCTCGCGCCGGGGAGAAGAAGACATCTCGGACGAGGGGGTTCAAGACATGGCGATCGTCTCCAGACCGCAGGGCGTGCGCTGGCGCGCCGGCGCGATCCTGCTGGCGGCACTGGCCACAGGCTGCGCGCAGCTCGGCGCGCCGCCCTATGCCGCCGACTACGAGGCGCTCGACCGGCTCGAGGCCCACAACCCCGGCAAGGTCGCGGTGGCCAAGGTGCAACCGACCGACCCCAACGACAGGATCAACACCCTGGGCCTGCGCCGCGCCAGGCTGGTGTCGCCCAGCGGCACCTTCGCCCAGTACCTCGAAGACGCGCTGATGCGCGACCTGGGCGAGATCTCCGTCTACGACCCCAAGGCGCCGACGCGCATCGCGGCGCGCATCCTCGTCAATGAACTCGACCTGGGCGTGATCAACGGCTCGGGCCGCATGGACGTCGAAGTCACCGTCACGCGCAACGCCGCGCAGACGCTGCGCAAGACCTACCGCGGCGAGATCGCCTTCGATTCGAGCTACGCCAACATCGTGGCCGTGCCCGCCGGACAGGCCGCGTACCCGCGCTTGGTGCGGGCGCTGCTGCGGCAGGTGTATGCCGATCCGCAATTCGTCGCGGCCATCGCGCCGCCTGCGCAGTAAGGCCGGAGAAGCACCATGTCGTTTCTTACTTCTCCGATGCCCCGGCTGGCCGCCGCACTGGCAACCGTCGTGCTGCTGGCGGGCTGCTCCCACCCGATCACGATGATCACCGAGACCGCACCGCCGCGGTCGGCCGCCCACCTCATTCCCAAGAAGGTGGCCTACGTGATGACCGACGCGCAACGCGACCTGCAGGTGAGCACCGCCGGCGGCAGCGGCGACCGCGTGAGCTACTACCCGTACCGCGACCTCGAGAAATCGATCCGCGACGCGCTGCGCGCGGTCTACCGCAACGTGGTCGTGCTGCGCACCGCCGGCGATGCCAAGGCCAACGAGGCAGCGGGCGTGTCGCTGGTGTTCACGCCGCAGATCAAGACCGATTCGAGCTCGTCCTCATGGATCACCTGGCCGCCCACCGCCTTCACGGCCGAGGTGGCCTGCGTGGTGACAGACACCGCGGGCGCCGAAGTCACGCGCGTGCGCGCGGTCGGCAACGGCACGGCGGAGTTCGGCGAGTTCAACGGCGACTACGGCCTGGCCGCCCGGCGCGCGGCCACACGGATGACGGCGCAGCTCAGCAGCGAGATCCGGCGCAACGAGAAGCTGCGCTGAGGCTTTCGCAGACGGACGTCAGTCCAGACGCTGGTTGATCACACGCGCCACGAAGTTTTCCAGCGAGACCCGGATCGCCTTTTCAGTGGCTTTCCCAAGGGCCTCTGCACCCACAGGGCATTGGCCATCGAGCGACTCCTGGCCAAAGCCGCGCACCGTGGTCGTCGCGAGTTCCCGTCCATCGGCGGAAACTGCCGTGGTCTTGATGGAGATCTCGACGCTCGCATCCGCGGTGGGAACGAAGAAGCCCGGCTGGAACCGCAGGCGCGGGTTGAAGTCATCGAGGGCAAAGGTGTAGAGCACGCCATCGCGGCCCGCTTCCGAGGCTGTCGAAATCGGCACCACCGATGAGTGCGCCCCCGAGACCGTACGCACGATGGACGTCTTGATGGCTGGGCCCAGTGCCACCGGGAAGTTGTGCGGACCGCAGATGTGGCCCGGCTTGACGGTTTTCTCGAGCGTCGCCAGATCACTCGACACAGCGACGTACGCCTTGCTCGACTGGACCCGGTCACGGCGGACCTCGTAAGCCGCCGACGTGCTCCCGACTTCCGCCCGGTGAGCGCAGCCCACGATCAACAGGGCACCCGCGCAGACACCAGCCAGTCTTGCAATCACGTGCTTCTCCTCGTAATGAATTGTTATTTGATTCTAGGAGGCACAGGAGCGCACCTCGTGCAGCCAATAAAAAACGCGCCCTCGGGCGCGTTTCTTTTGGCGTCTGGCGTCTTACTTCGACACGACCTTCACCATCTCCAGGCACTTGTTCGAGTAGCCCCATTCGTTGTCGTACCAGCTCACGAGCTTCACGAAGGTGCCGTCCAGCGCAATGCCGGCTTCGGCGTCGAAGATCGAGGTGCGCGGGTCGCCGCGGAAGTCGGTGGCGACCACCTTGTCTTCGGTGTAGCCCAGCACGCCCTTCAGTGCGCCTTCGCTCTGTGCCTTCATTTCAGCGCAGATCTCGGCGTAGGTGGCGTCCTTGACGAGTTCGACGGTCAGGTCGACCACCGACACGTCGGAGGTCGGCACGCGGAAGCTCATGCCGGTGAGCTTCTTGTTGAGCTCAGGAATCACCACGCCCACGGCCTTGGCAGCGCCAGTGCTCGAAGGAATGATGTTTTCCAGGATGCCGCGGCCGCCGCGCCAGTCCTTGTTGCTCGGGCCGTCCACGGTCTTCTGCGTGGCGGTGGCGGCGTGCACGGTGGTCATCAGGCCGCGCTTGATGCCCCACTTGTCGTTCAGCACCTTGGCCAGCGGGGCCAGGCAGTTGGTGGTGCAGCTGGCGTTGCTGATGATGGCTTCGCCGGCGTACTTCTTGTCGTTCACGCCGTAGACGAACATGGGGGTGTCGTCCTTCGAGGGGGCCGACAGGATCACCTTCTTGGCGCCTGCGTCGATGTGCTTCTGCGCGGTTTCCTTGGTGAGGAAGAGGCCGGTCGACTCGAGCACGATGTCGGCGCCGACTTCGTTCCACTTGAGCTGCGACGGGTCGCGCTCTTGCGTCAGGCGGATCTTCTTGCCGTTGACGATCAGCGTGTTGCCTTCGACCGTGACTTCACCCTTGAAGCGGCCATGCACCGAGTCGTACTGGAGCATGTAGGCCAGGTATTCCGGCTCGAGCAAGTCGTTGATGGCAACGATTTCGATGTCGTTCTTGAAGTTCTGCACGGCTGCGCGCAGCACGTTGCGACCGATGCGGCCGAAGCCGTTGATACCGAGTTTGATAGCCATCTGACTTGCTCCTAAGGTTGAAAAACTTTTGATCGGACGGGAAGAGGACGAACCGCGCGACGCTCAGTCGCGCAGGGCCGCTTCCACGGTGGCGGCCACGTTCTCCGCCGTGAAACCGAAGTGCTTGAACAGCACGGGCGCGGGGGCCGACTCGCCGTAGCTGTCGATGCCGACCACGGCCGCGCAGCCGTACTTCCACCAGCCGTCGGTGCAGCCCATTTCGACCGCGACGCGCGGGATCTTCTTGGGCAGCACGGCCTTCTTGTAGGCCAGATCCTGGCGGTCGAAGGTGGTGGTCGAGGGCATCGACACCACGCGCACGGCGATCTTCTTGTCGGCCAGCAGCTTCTGGGCGGCCAGCGCGAGCTGCACTTCGGAGCCGGTGGCGATGATGACCGCGGCCGTCTTCTTGTTCTTGAGGCCGACGTTCTCGGGCTCGGACAGCACATAGGCGCCGCGGCTGATGTCGCCCAGGTCGCTCTTGGCGGCGTAGGCGATGTTCTGGCGGCTCAGCAGCAGCGCGGTCGGGCGCGTGGCGTTCTGCAGTGCGACAGCCCAGGCCACGGCGGTTTCGGCCGTGTCGCCCGGACGCCAGACGTCCAGGTTCGGGATGAGGCGCAGCGAAGCAGCGTGCTCGATCGACTGGTGCGTCGGGCCGTCTTCACCCAGGCCGATGGAGTCGTGCGTGAACACGTGCACCACGCGGCGCTTCATGAGCGCGGCCATGCGGATGGCGTTGCGGCTGTAGTCGCTGAAGGTGAGGAAGGTGCCGCCGTAGGGGATGTAGCCGCCGTGCAGCGCCACGCCGTTCATGATGGCGGCCATGCCGAATTCGCGCACGCCGTAGTTGATGTGGCGGCCGATCTCGCCGTGCGGCGGCTCGACGGCATCGCCCTGTGCGGCTTCGTCCTCGCCGCCCTGGGGCACCACCGGTGCGGGGGGCGCGTTCAGCACGACGGCGCCGGTCTTGGCGTCGAAGCGCAGCGCGGCGGTGCTCTTGGTGTTGGTGAGGTTGGAGCCCGTGAGGTCGGCGCTGCCGCCGAGCATTTCGGGCAGCGCGGCCGTGAAGGCTTCCAGCGCGAGCTGGCTGGCCTTGCGGCTGGCCACGGTTTCGCCCTTGGTGTGGGCGGCGACCACGGTGTCGAACGCGACCTGGTGGAAGTTCTTGGGCAGCTCGCCCTTCATGCGGCGCGTGAACTCGGCGGCGAGTTCAGGGTACGCGGCCGTGTAGGCGGCGAAGGTGTCGTTCCAGGCGGCTTCGGTCTTGGCGCCTTCGGCCTTGTGGTCCCAGTCGGCGTACACCTCGGCCGGGATTTCGAAGGCGGGGTAGGGCCAGCCGATGGCTTCGCGCGTGAGCTTGATTTCTTCGGCGCCCAGCGCCTCGCCGTGCGCCTTGGCGGTGCCGGCGCGGTTCGGGCTGCCCTTGCCGATGGTGGTCTTGCAGACGATCAGCGTGGGCTTGGTGGCTTCCTTCTTGGCCTTGGCGATGGCCTTGGCCACTTCCTTGGCGTCGTTGCCGTCGATCGGGCCGACGACGTTCCAGCCGTAGCCCTTGAAGCGCTCTTCGGTGTTGTCGATGAACCAGGGCTTGACCTGGCCGTCGATGCTGATGCCGTTGTCGTCGTACAGGGCGATCAGCTTGTTCAGGTGCCAGGCGCCGGCGAGGGCGCAGGCTTCGTGGCTGATGCCTTCCATCATGCAACCGTCGCCCAGGAAGGCGTAGGTGTGGTGGTCGACGATGGACAGGTCCTTGCGGTTGAACTCGGCGGCCAGCAGCTTCTCGGCCAGCGCGAAGCCCACGGCATTGGTGATGCCCTGGCCCAGCGGGCCGGTGGTGGTCTCGACGCCGGGGGTGACGTCGACTTCGGGGTGGCCGGCGGTCTTGCTGTGCAGCTGGCGGAAGTTCTTGATCTCGGCCAGGGGCAGGTCGTAGCCCGTGAGGTGCAGCACCGCGTAGATCAGCATCGAGGCGTGGCCGTTGGACAGCACGAAGCGGTCGCGGTCGAACCAGTGCGGGTTGGCGGGGTTGTAGCGCAGGTGCTCGCCCCACAGGGCGACGGCCATGTCGGCCATGCCCATCGGTGCGCCCGGATGTCCGGAATTGGCTTGTTGAACGGCATCCATTGCCAGCGCGCGGATCGCGTTGGCCATCAGGGCTTGGTTTGCCATGGGCAGTGGGCTTTCGGGGGAAAAGGGTGGGTGGGGGATACGGGAGAACCCGAGATTTTACCGGGCGAGCCGCGCCCGGCCTCGATACAGGGCCAACACCCCACTGATGCTCTCTTGTGTCGCAGGCCCGGCTGCTAGAGTTGCCCCCCATGCAAGGGCTGCACCTCACCGCCGATCTCCACGACTGCCAATGCGGCCTCCAATGGCTCACCGACGGGCGCGCGCTCGGCGAGGTCTGCACCAAGGCCGTGGCCGCCGCCGGGCTGCAGGCCGTGGGCAAGCTGGTCCACGGTTTTCCGGCCACGCCGCAGGGGCCGGGCGGCGTGACGGCCACGCTGCTGCTGGCCGAATCGCACCTGTGCATCCACACCTGGCCCGAGCAGCGCGGCGTGACGCTCGATGTGTACGTCTGCAACTTCGGCGCCGACCACTCGGCCAAGGCGCATGCGCTGATGGCCTGCCTGGTGGCGCTGTTCCAGCCCGGCCACAGCGAACGCAACGAACTGCAACGCGGCCGTGTGGCCGGGTCGGTGCAGTGATGGCGGTGCGCGCGATGATCCTGGCCGCCGGCCGCGGCGAACGCATGCGGCCGCTGACCGACGCCACGCCCAAGCCCCTGCTCGAAGTGCGCGGCAAGCCGCTGATGCAGTGGCCGATGGAGGCGCTGGCCGGGGGCGGCTTCACCGAGCTGGTGGTCAACACCGACTGGCTGGGCGCGCAGGTCGCCGCCCGGTTCGGCGCGAGCCCCGTGCTGGACGGGCGTGGTGCGCTGTCCATTTCGTATTCCGACGAGGGCCGCGACTTCGGCGGCGCGCTCGAAACAGCCGGCGGCATCGTGCGCGCGCTGCCGCTGCTGGGCGAGGTGTTCTGGGTGGCGGCGGGCGACGTGTTCGCGCCCGGTTTCCGCTTCACCCAGGCCGCGGTCGACCGTTTCCTGGCCAGCGGCAAGCTCGCCCACCTGTGGCTGGTGCCGAACCCGGCGCACAACCTCAAGGGCGACTTCGGCCTCTCGCCCGACGGGCTCGCGCTGAACCTGGCGGCCGAGAAGTACACCTTCTCGACCATCGGCCTGTACCGCGCCGCGCTGTTCGCGCCGCCGTACTGCGACATCCCGGCAGGCAATCCGGACGGCATCAAGGCCCCGCTGGCACCGATCCTGCGCGCGGCCATGGACAACCAGCAGGTGAGCGCCGAGCTCTACACCGGCGACTGGACCGACGTGGGCACGCCGCAGCGCCTGCAGCAACTCAACGCCGGGGTCGCGCCGGCAGCGGGCGCATGACGCTCGCGCCGCTGCCCAACGCCCTGCGCCTGCTGCCGCAGCGCCTGCACGAGCTGGCCCTGGCCACCGCCGCCGAACGCAACGACGGCGCGCCCGAAGACCCGCTGACCGTGCCGCTCTACGTGAGCGACTTCACGCGCCTGAGCCTCGCGCCCATGCGCCAGGGCTGGCACGTCGAATACTTCGGCGACACCTGGGGCGATGCCTTCGACGAAACCCTGGCCTGCCTGAGCCGCCAGGACGTGGCCGACTGCATCACCTCGCTGTCGTTCAGCGGCCCCGACAGCGGCGCCAACGGCTCGCGCGAATGGATGTTCACGCCGCTGCTCGAGAGCCCGGTGATGTTTCCCCGCCTGCGCTCGCTGTTCATCAAGCCGACGCAGCCCGAGGACCACAACCAGTCGCTCGTCTGCACCAGCGACGGCATCCTCGAGGAAGGCGGCGACATCGCGCGCTGGGTGCGCAAGACGCCGCACCTGAGCGAACTGACGGTGCCGAACGCGCCGAACGCCGACTTCTTCGCCGTGCCGCTGCCGCAACTGACCAGCCTGTGCGTCGGCGCCCATTTCGCCACGCAGCACTTCATCCGCCACCTGGCCGCCGCAACGCAGCTGCCGGGCCTCAGGCTGCTGGACTTTTCCGAATCCACCGAGCAGCAGATGGCGTGGCCGGCCGACCGGACGCCCGGCGGCATCACGGCCTTCGCAGACTACGAGGCCTTGCTGCACAGCCCCGTGGGCGCGCAGCTGCGCGTGCTGAGGCTGCGCAACACCTGCCTCGACCTGGCCCAGCTACAGCAGCTGCAGGGCGTGCGGCAGCGGCTGCAATTCATGGTCATCCAGTCAACGATCGGCGGCTACGTCAGCCACTTTGCGCAGGATGTGTTCCCATGGCGGCATCTGGTACCCGCGGACCCCGGACTTGCACCGTATCGAAAGTGAAATCCCATGCTCAATGACACCACGATCTACGCCGAGCGCCGCGCGCGCCTCGCTTCGCAACTGGGCAAGGACGGCATCGCCATCGTCCCGACCGCGCCCGAGCGCCAGCGCAACCGCGACAGCGACTTCCTGTTCCGCCACGACAGCTACTTCTACTACCTGACCGGTTTCACCGAGCCCAACGCCTGGCTGGTGCTGGCGGGCGACGGCCGCGCCACGCTGTTCTGCGCACCGAAAGACCTGGAGCGCGAGATCTGGGACGGCTACCGCCTCGGCCCCGACGCCGCCCCCGCCGCGCTGGGCGTGGACGAGGCCTTTTCGGTGAACGACCTCGACGCCAAGCTGCCGAAGCTGCTCGAGAACCGCTCCACCGTGTGGTTCCCCTTCGCCACCCACAAGGGCCTGGAAACCCGCATCGACGGCTGGCTGCAGTCGGTGCGCGCGCGCGTGCGCTACGGCGCGCTGTGCCCCGAGGAGCAGCGCGACCTGTGCGGCCCGCTCGACGAGATGCGCCTCGTGAAGGACGCGCACGAGCAGGACATCATGCGCCGCGCCGCGCAGATCAGCGCCCGCGCCCACATCCGCGCGATGCAGCTGTCGGCGCGCATGCTGCGCGAGGGCAAGGACGTGCGCGAGTACCACCTCGATGCCGAGCTGCTGCACGAGTTCCGCCTGGGCGGCTCGCAGTACCCGGCCTACGGCTCCATCGTCGCGGCCGGCGCCAACGCCTGCGTGCTGCACTACCGCGCCGACGCCGCGCCCGTGCGCAAGGGCGAGCTGGTGCTGATCGACGCCGGTTGCGAACTCGACGGCTACGCCAGCGACATCACCCGCACCTTCCCGGCCGATGGCACCTTCAGCGGCCCGCAGCGCGCGTTGTACGACCTGGTGCTGGCCAGCCAGGACGCCTCGGCCGCCGCCACCAAGGCCGGCAACCGCTTCAACGACCCGCACGACGCGGCCGTGAAGGTGCTGGCGCAGGGCATGCTCGACCTGGGCCTGCTCGACGGCAACAAGGTCGGCGGCGTCGACGACGTGATCGACTCGCGCGCCTACTTCCAGTTCTACATGCACCGCACCGGCCACTGGCTGGGCATGGACGTGCACGACTGCGGCAGCTATGTCGAACCCACGCAGGTGGGCGAGGTGAGCGAGCGCAAGGACCCGCTGTCCAACGAACTCATCAAGAACCGCCCGAGCCGCATCCTGCACCCGGGCATGGTGCTGACGCTGGAGCCCGGCATCTACGTGCGGCCCGGCGAGGGCGTGCCCGAGAAGTTCCACAACATCGGCATCCGCATCGAGGACGACGCGATCGTCACAGCCACGGGCTGCGAACTGATTTCGCGGGGGGTGCCGGTGAAGGCGGATGAGATCGAGGCGTTGATGCGGGGGTGAGCACGGTCCGCAAGCGGCGCGCCAGGCTGGTGGACGACCGCCCGCCGTATTGGATGCAGCAGTGGCTGCTGCATCACAAGGAATCGGACCGGTTCGATGGACGTGAGTACCGCATCTACGACGTCCACGCGTCCAAGGGGCCGCCACTGTCCTCGGTCTGCGCCGAAGGCGTGATTTCGCGGATCAGCGATACCGCACTGGAATTGCGGGAGCCCGAGTCCGTCGTGTCCGCCTATGCGGTCTGGTTCGGTCTGCTGATGGCCGCGCCGCTGGTGGCATTGCTGTTCCATGTAGACATACCCCAGACGATCATGGGCACGCTGATCGCGCTCTGGTTGATCGGCGTGACGCTGTACGCCGTGATTTTCGGCGCGCGCTCGATTTTTTTGACCTTCAGGGAGGTGCTGCGCCCCTCGCCGTTGACCGTCGGGATTCTGTGCGACCGGCGCAACCAAAGGCTGTGGTGGCGCGAGGAAGGGAAGGACCGCTGGGTCGCGTGGGAGCGCATCCGTGTCGCCCATCGCAAGGGATGCCCCGCGACGCAGACCTCCGAAGACTTGCGTCTGCTGATGCTGAACAAGGACGATGCCCTCGTCACCACCGTGGAGCAGGGCACGGAGCCATTGACGTTGCCGCTGCCGAGCTGGGGCTTCGGTCATCGATGCACGCAATCGCATGAGAACGAGACGTGCAAGGCCGTCGTCGACTTCATCGCGGTGTTCATGCGTCACGGCCCCGAGCAATTGCCCGCCACCCACTGGCGGACACCGGAACACGACCGCGAACGCCTGTTCCTGGACCTGGCTGGCACCCTGAATTTTTTCGCCGGGCCTCGTGCGCATGCATCAAGACCGTTGCGCGCCTTCTGCGCCGTGCTGATGGCACTGGCCGCACCGCTCCTGCTGCCACCGCAATGGCTGCATGCGCTCGCCGAATTTCGGCGTCGGCCGAGCGAATGGTCAGAAGCCACCCTGCAGGCGGTCGGGATCGATTCGCCGACGACCCGCCTGGCCGTGCCCGCGGGCAGCCGGCCGTTGCACGCGCCGCTCGATCAGGAGCAACGCGCTCTGGCGTGGATCTGGATCGCCACCGCCTTCGCGACCTACCTCATCGTGGGTTGGAAGATCATCCACTGAGTGCGCGGACGGGTGCGGGCCCGAATACCCGCGCGATCACAAGCAGAACAGCAGACTGAGAAACGCAACGCCCCCTGCTGCAGACGCGATCCAGTGAAAGCGATGCGGCAACCCGCTCAACAGCCCGACCGTCGCCAGCGCCGCCGCAGTCAACGCTCCGAGCCACAGCACCCACCCCACCGACCCGCCCGCCGCCTCCAGGCTGGCCCACAGCGACAGGCACAGCAGCGCCGTGCCCCCGAGCTGCAGCCATCGGCGCCAGGCGCCCGGCGTGTGGCCGCGGCCGAAGACGTCTTCGCTGTGGCGGTCCATCGCGAGGCTCAGCGCGCAGAAGCCGGCCAGCGAGGCGGCGAACACCAACCCGAGCAGCGGCATCACGACCCCTGGCCCGACGCAGCGAGTTCTGTCGGCGGCGGCTTGACGGCTTTCTTCGGCGCGGCCAGCGCCTTGCGGCGCTTGCGCTCCACCAGCCAGGTCGCGCCCGCCAGCCCCAGGCCGAGCGCGATCGCCACGAGGTCGAAGCCCGCCACCGAGCTAGGCCCGTTGCGCAGGCTCACGGTGAGCGGCGCGGGGCCGGTGAAGGCATTGAGCACCGGCAGCAGCGCGAACAGCAGCGCGCCGAGCGCGAGCTGCGCCTGCCACATGCG
Source organism: Variovorax sp. V118 (assembly GCF_041154445.1). Classification (GTDB taxonomy): domain Bacteria; phylum Pseudomonadota; class Gammaproteobacteria; order Burkholderiales; family Burkholderiaceae_C; genus Variovorax; species Variovorax boronicumulans. The sequence goes on from NZ_AP028663.1 coordinate 7,160,539, forward strand.
CAGGGTCGGGCGCAGCAGGCCCAGCACGGCGGTGGCGCCCCAGACGATGAAGAACCAGCGGATCTCGGCCTCGTTGCGGCCGGCCACGTCGACCGGCAGCAGGCGGTTGGCCCAGAAGAAAGCGGCCATCGCCACAGGCAGGCCGGCAATCGCACCGAGGTTCAGTCCGTCGACCAGCCGCAGGCCGAAGCCGATGCGTCCGCCCTGCTTGAGGGTCTTGGCGTATTTCTGGCGCTCCTTCACGGCCCACAGCAAGAGGCCCGTGGCTACCATCAGGCAGCCCGCCAGGCCCGAGACGAAGAACAGTGCGCGCAGCAGCGGATCGGCAAAGCGGCCGATGTGCAGGCCGTAGAGCACGCCGCGCGTTTCGGCCGCGGCCTTGGGCACGTCGCCGAAGCTGCCGATGAGCGCGCCGGTCGTGCCGTTGAACTGCATGCTGGGCTGGTCGTACGACAGGTGACGGCCTTCGGCCCGCGTGAGCGAGACCACGGCGTTGGCGTCGTTGGGCTGATGCACCACGATGCGGCCGACGGGCGCGCCGTCCCAGTGGGCCGTGGCCTGCGCCACCATGGGCGCGAGGGGCGCCAGCGCGGCCTTCGTGCCCGAGGCCTTGATCTGCGTGCGCACGCCGCCCGGGAAGGCCTCGGCGAAGAAGGTGTCGTTGCCGCCGTGCGCCTTGTAGGCCACCTGCGGGCCCCACGGCATGTACATGAACATCAGCGTGACCAGCCCGGTGTAGGTGATCATGGCGTGGTACGGCAGCGCGAGCACGGCGGTGACGTTGTGCGCGTCGAGCCACGAGCGCTGGCCCTTCTTCGGGCGGAAGGTGAAGAAGTCCTTGAAGATGCGCTTGTGCGTGACGATCCCGCTGACGATGGCCACGAGCATGAACATCGCGCAGAAGCCGACGATCCAGCGCGCCCAGAGCGCGGGCATGTAGTGCAGGTCGAAATGCAGGCGGTAGAAGAACTCGCCGCCGCGCGTCTCGCGCGGCGCGGTGATCGCCTGGCCTGTGGCCGGGTCGAGCATGGCGCGATCGAAGCTGCGGCGCCGGTCCACCGGCGGCGAACCGGGCGGCGGCGAGGGCTTGAGCCACAGCAGGCTGACCGACGGCTCGCGCGCCGTCGGCAGTGTGATGAACCAGCGCGCCGCGTTGCCCGCGTTGCGCTCCAGGTAGGCCACCGCGTGCTCGGCCGCGACCGGCTGGGCCACGCTGGCGTGCGACACGGCGTGCAGCTCCGGCTTCATCCAGAAGGTGATCTCGTCCTTGAAGTACGAGGCCGTGCCGGCCGCGAACACCATGAAGAGCACCCAGCCGACCAGCAGGCCCGACCAGGTGTGCAGCCAGGCCATCGACTGACGGAATCCTTCCTTCATGCGGCACCTCCGCCGCCCTGGGTCCACAGCAGCAACAGCAGGCCCTGCAGGGCCGCCGCGATGGCGAGGCCGGTCCAGGCGCGCCACGCCGAGCGCGCCGCGAAGACCCACATCACGGCCACGGCGTAGACGAGGAAGGAGGCCAGCGTGCCGGTCAGCGCGGCTTCGCTGCGCGCCATGCCGAAGAGGACGGGCAGGCCCAGCGCGAGCACGGCGGCCGACAGCGCGGCGACGCCGTAGCCGCCCGCGATGGCGGCGACGGCCCGCGACGCGACGCCCATCCGGTAGCGGAGGCCGGCGCTCACGACGGGCGCCGGACGACGTGCAAGGTCGTTCGGAAATTCATGGGACAGAGGGAGGGGAGAAACCTGGAGAATGAGAATCATACTCATCTTCTCGGTTTTTCTCGCCCCCGCCCATCCCGCGAGCGGGGCCTTGAAAGGCGCGCGGCGCCTTACTTCGCCTGCAGCAACGCGCCGGCTTCGAGCAGCACCAGCTCGTTGTAGTCCGCCTTGTTCGGCTCGCGGCTGCTGGAGAACGGCAGGTTGTTGTCGTTGCCGACGACGATGTGGGTGGCGTCGACCACGTCGACGTTCTCGATGGTGAAGAACGGGAACTTGAGCACGCCGTCGTTCAGCGGCTTGCGCGCGAGCTTGTTCGGGTCGGCGATGTTCAGCAGGTCGATGTAGCCGATCTTGCGCACCGCGCCGCCCACGTTCGCGTCGCTCAGCTCGACCTTGTAGACGCGCTTGAACTTCGCGATGTCGTGGAAGCAGTCGGTGCGCTTCTGGCCTTCGGGGCAGGCCTTGTCGCTCGTGCCTTCGCCGTTGTCGCGCTCGATGATCAAACCGGTGGTGCCGTCGATCATGTTGAAGTCGCCGATGGCGTGGCCGTTGGCTTCGAGCACGTACTTCCAATGGCGACCCGTCCACTTCTCGGTCGCGACGTCAAACTCCAGCACGCGCAGCGCTTCCTTGCCGTCGACCTTCTCGTAGTCCTTGGCCTCGGCGTTCCACACCGGGCCTTCGAGCAGTGCATAGAGCTTGCTGCCGTCCTTGGACGAGGCCATGCCTTCGAAGCCCTTCGAGCGCTTGACCTGGAAATCGACCGCCCCGCCCGGTGCGCCCGGCGTGGTCACGGCCGGATGGTCGGGCGAGCGCACGGCCTTGCCGTCGACCTGCGTATCGAACACCGCGAGCACCTTGCCCTTCAGGTCGGCCTTGATCAGGAAGGGGCCGAACTCCTCGCCGATCCACAGCGCGCCGCCGGCGAACTGGAAGCTCTCGGGATCGAAGTCCGAGCCCGTCAGGTAGCGCTGCTTCGTGCCTTCGTGAACGATGCGGAACGGCACCTTCTTGTCGGGGTCGTGCAGGAAGATGGTGTTGATGCGATTGAACTTGCCGCTCTTGAAGTCCACCTTGTAGTGGTTCAGGTAGAGCATGAAGTCGGGCGAGTTGGCCTTCGCGCCGGCGCCGTTGTCGGTGAGGATCCAGAACGAGCCGTCGTCCATCTTCTTGATGCCCGAGTGCCCCTGCAGCGGCTGGCCCTTGAAGGGCACCGACACGCCGGTGCCGCGCCCACCCGAGAGCCCCTCGATCGTGCCCAGCGCCTCGACGCGCTTGCCCGAGGTGAACTTGCCGCTGACCTGCAGATCGGCCGGCGCGTCTTTCGGTGCGGCGACGAAGCTCTGCGCAGGCAGCACGGCGTGGCCGGCGAGCGTGGCGGGAAAGGCGGTCTGGGCCACTGCGCCACTGCAGGCGAAGGCGGTGGCCAGGGCGACCAGAGAGAGGGAAGCGAAGCGCGTCATGAACGAAAAAGCTTTCAGTCGAAAACGCGTGACCTTGCCGGGCAGGCGTGACGCCGCCGTGACATCCGCTCAGCTCAAGGTGCGATGTCCACCGTCACTTCACGCGACTCGGCGCGGCCTTGGTCATCGACCGCGCGCAGCACGTAGCGCCGACCCGAGTCGGCCATGTCGGGCATCCAGGTGATGCCTTCCCCGGGCGCGGCCTTGCCGACCAGCGCGTCATCGGCGAACCAGTAGATCGTCTGCGTGCCCGCCGCCGCTTCGGCGCGCAGCACGAGCGGCTCCGGCTTCTTCACACGCAGCGTGTGCCGCACGCCGCGCAAGGGCGAGGTGATGAGCGGCGCCGTCTCCGAAGACTCGCCCTTCTCGCAGCCGTCGGTCGGCAGGCTCGCGCGCGGCAGGCCCGCCTGGCGGAACAGCCGCCGCATGTCGCTGCCCCATTGCTCGACCACCTGCTGGCGCGCGTTGGGCTGCGGCCCGCACACCACCTTGCCGGTCGTTTCATCGACCCACACGGCACGGTGCAGGTTGCTCACCTGGATCGGCGACTTGCCGGCGATGAACCATGTGGTGGTGCGCACCGGGCACAGCGCATCGGGCAGTCCGCCCGTCGCGGTGCACACCTCGACCTGGCGCAGGTCCGCCGGCTGGCGCGTCGCGATCTCGCCGGGATCGAGCCGCTCCGCGCGCAGCGCATCGACCATGCGCAGGAACAGCGGCGCGGCCGCATCGACGCCCACCAGCGCGGGGTTGCTCGTGCCATCGAAGTTGCCGACCCACACCACCAGCACATGGCGACCGAACACGCTCGCGGTCCATGCATCGCGAAAGCCCCACGACGTGCCCGTCTTCCACGCGATGGCCGGGCGCGCGGGCAGCGTGGTGTCGGGGCGCGGCGTGTGGCGCAACATGTCGAGCGTGATGAACGAGGCCTCTTCGCTCAAGAGGCGCAACGGCTGCACCGGCCGCTCGTCGGGCGCGGGCTGCGTGTAGCGCAGCGGCTGCGAGATGCCGCCGTTCGCGAGCGTGGCGTAGAGGCCCGCGAGCTCCTCGGGCGTGACTTCGCCGCCGCCCAGCACCAGCGCGAGGCCGTAGTGCGATTCGCTCTGCAGCTTTTGCACGCCCGCAAGCCGCATGAAGTCGTAGAGCCCCGGCTTCGACAGCTTCGCGGCGACGGCCACCGCGGGGATGTTGCGGCTGCGGATCAACGCTTCCTGCGCAGGCAGCGGGCCGGCGAAGCGGTGGTCGAAGTTCTCGGGTGTGTAGGGGCCGAAGGAGGTCGGCGCGTCCTTCAGCATCGTCTTCGGATGCAGCAGACCCTGGTCGAGCGCGAGTGCGTAGATGAAGGGCTTGAGCGTGGACCCCGGCGAGCGCTTGGCCTGCGTTCCGTTGACCTGCCCGGCGATGGCGTCGTTGTGCCAGTCGGCCGAGCCGATCAGCGCGCGCACCTGCATGGTCGAAGCGTCGAGCAGCAGCGCGCTCGCGTTGGTCATGCCGACGTCGGCGTGCGTGCGCAGGTACTGGCTCATCACGCGTTCGAGCGTGGCCTGCATGCGCAAGTCGATGGTGGTGCGCACTTCCTGCACACCGCGTTCCTGCGCAAGCAGCATGTCGGTGGCGTGCGGCGCGAGAAAGGGGAGGCTGCCGCGCGACTGTGCCGAGAGCGCGAGTTGCGCATCGGGCGCATGCTGCTTCGCGGTCGGATCGCGCTCGGCCCACAGCGCCCACAGGCGTTCGCGTGCCGACTGCAGCTCGGCATTGCGACCGCGCTCGGCAATGCGCTTGACGGGGTTCTGCGGAATCACCGCGAGCGTCAGCGCCTCGGGCAGGCTGAGCTTGGCGGCGTCCTTGCGGAAGTAGATGAGGCTCGCGGCCTGCACGCCTTCGATGTTGCCGCCGTAGGGCGCGGTGTTGAGGTACGCCTCGAGGATCTCGCGCTTGCTGAAGCGCGCTTCGAGCCAGAGCGCCGCGCCGATCTGCGCGATCTTGCCCATGACCGTGCGGCTGTCGATGCCGTAGACGCGCCGCGCGAGCTGCATCGTGAGCGTCGAGCCGCCCTGCCTGCGCTCGCCGCTCGCAATGCGCCACGCGCTGCGCACGAGCGCGGCGGGGTTGACGCCGGGGTGCGCGTAGAAACGGCGATCTTCGTACAGCAGCACTGCATCGACCAGCGTCGGCGAGATGCGGTCGAGCGGCACCCAGAGGCGGTATTGCTCGTCGCTTGCGAGGGTGAGGCGCAAGAGTTCACCACCCTGCGCGTACACGGCGCGCGAGCTGCCGACGGTTTCGCTGAGGGGCGCGTGCGGCCAGAGACGCAGCAGCGCGAGCAGGAGAGCAACCGCCAGCGCCCACAGCGCAGGCTTGCGCAGCCTTCCCAACTTCACGCTGAAGCGCATGACGGCCTCCGCTGCCTGGCGTCAGTTCGCGACGACCTGGAAACGCGCACCCGCCGAGCGCGAATACACCCGCCGGTCGTACATCGCCTCGCCATACGCCGCGGGCACCACGAAGTCGCCGACGTTGGTGGCGCGCGCCTTGTAGGTCACTTCGAGCAGGTTCTTGTCGACGGTGCCGTAGAACACCACGCGGTCTTCGCGGATGTCGGCGTACTGCACCTTCCACGAACCGCCACCGCCGAGGCGCTTCTTCCAGATCGGTGCATCGGCATTGGCTTCCTCGTCGTCGCCCACGGCCTGCAACACCGGCTCCAGGCCGCCGGGCAGCAGGTCGACCAACGCCACGTCGTTCAGCTGTGCGCGCTCCAGGCTGCGCACGCGCACCCGCACGGTGACCTCTTCGCCAAGCTTCGCCTTGGTGATCGGGTTGCCCTTGGCGTCGAGCACTTCATGGAAGATCTCCAGGCCCTGGTTCACCGGCGTGGTGGGCACGTTGCGCTCGAAGCCCTGTTCGGCCCAGCTGTAGTACAGGTTGAAGTCGCTGTCGTTCGACAGCTTGAGCTTGGCCGTGCCGGCGGGCACCGCGGCACGCGTGATCGGGTTCACCGAGCCCAGCGCGAGTGCCGCGGCCTGCCCTTGCGCGTTGACGCTCTGCGCCGTGAGCTTGCCCTCGGCGTTCTGCGCCACCGCTTCGAAGTACGCATCGACCGCGAGCAGCATCGAGGCCGACGACAGGCTGTTGTACCAGCCGTCGCGCACCATCGCGCCCATGCCTTCCCACGCGTCGGGCTTCAGCGTCTTCAGGCGCGAAGGGAAGTGGCGGCCCACCAGGTGCAGCGTCATGCTGTCATGCACCAGCGGGTCGTAGTACGCGCCCCACACGTTGCGGCGCTGCTTCTTCTCGGTGCGCGCGAGCAGGTCGGACCACACCGGGTTGAGCAGCTCGTTGGCCACTTGCTCCTGCTTCACGAGCTGGTAGCTCGCGGCGAGGTACACGGCGCCCAGGTCGTCGCTCCAGCCTTGGGTCTGCTTGTTGCGCCAGGCTTCGCGCAGGTTGGCCAGTGCGGCCGGCGCGATGATGCCCTGGCGCGTGAGCAGGTAGGCCGCCTGCGTGCGCTGGCGCCAGCCGTCGAGCGAGGTGTCGCCGCTGCCGGGCCAGCCCTGCAGGTAGGTGTTCGCCTTCTGTAGCAGGTCTTGCGGCACGGGCAGCTTGTGGTCCTTGGCTTCGATGAGCAGGTGCACCGCGTAGAGCGTGGCGAAGGCATCGGTGCCCGCGCCAGGCCACAGGGAGAAGCCGCCGTCGGCCGTCTGCCGTGCGCGCAGCTGCACGAGGTAGCGCTCGAAGGTCTTGCGCGCCTCGGGCATCGGGCCCTGCTCGGGGGTGCGGCCGCGCGCCATTTCCTTGACCAGCTCGGGGCGGCTCGAAAGCAGCACGGCCGGGAAGGTCTGGCTCGTGATCTGCTCGGTGCAGCCGTGCGGGTACACCTCCAGGTACTGCATGAGGCCGGTCGCGAAGGCCCACGGCGCGGCGGACACCGCGACGTCGCTCTTGCGGAAGTTCGGGTACAGGTCGGCCTTGCTGCTCAGCTCGCCCGCGCGCTGGAAGCTGCCCGCCTGCACCAGCGTGACGAACGGCGACGCAGGCCGCACGCTCACTTCGGTCGAGAGACGCGCACTGAAGGTCTTGTGCGTCGAGGTGAACACCAGCGCCGATGAACCCAGCACCGCCTGTTCGCCCGGCTTGGCGCGCACGTTGAACCTGGTGCTCGCTTCGCCGCGCTCGTTGACCTTGAGCGTCTGCGTCGCATCGCCCACCACTTCGAGGCCGCCCGAGGCGGTGAGCGTGAGCGCGATGGGCACGTCCTTGCCCGAGCCCACGATGTTGTTCGCGAGGCCCACGCCCACTTCGACGGTGTCGCCGGGCGCCATCGCGAGCGGCGCGTTCGGCAATATCACCATGTCGCCGCGCACCACGGTGCGGGTGCTCTTGGCGGCGGTGGTCTCGTCGTTCACCGCGACGGCCATCACGCGCAGGCTGCCGTTGAAGCTCTCGGGCACGGTGTAGCTGAACTCGCGGCTGCCGTTCACATCGACCAGCCCCGACCAGTAGGCCACCGGCTTGTCGCGCTTGCGCTTGAACGGATTCAGGTGCTTGCCCAGTTCGCCTTCGCCGTCGCCGCCGGGGGCGGCACCCTGCATGAGCTTCTTGAACTCCGGCAGGATCAGGTCGAGTGTCTGCAAGGTGCCAACTTCGAGCGCGCGCTTCTGGAAGAAGTGCTTGAGCGGATCGGGCGTCTTGTAGCGCGCCACCTGCAGGATGCCTTCGTCCACCGCGAACAGCACGGCGCGCGTGGGCTTGTCGCTGGTGAGCTTCATCTTCACCGTCTGCCCGGGCTTCACGAGTTCGCTGCTGGTGAGCTGCAGGTTGGCGGTGCGCTTGGCCAGGCTGGTGGCGAAGGGAATGACGCCGTACGACAGCGGGCTCATGTAGACCTCGTCCGAGGCCGGGTCGCGCACGAAGTGCACGTTGATGTAGCCGGTGCCCTCGAAGTCCTTGGGCAGCACGATCTTCTGCACCGAGGCGGTCTTGTCGGTCTTGAACCATGCGTGGGCGTAGACCTTGTCGCGCTCGATGGTGATGAGGCCTGCGCCCACGTACGGCGCGCGGATGCTCACCTCGATCTCCTGGCCCGGCTCGTAGTCCTTGCGGTCGAGCGTGAGCTGCAGTTCGGCGTTGCGGTCCAGCGAGCGCGAGACGTTCGCGTTGCCCGCCACGCTGTACTCGACGCGGTTCAGCTCCAGCCCGCCGGCATTGCGCACCACGTAGGCGAAGTTGCCGGGCGTGGAGGTGTTCAGCGCAATGATGTTGCCGGCCGCGACGATGGCCAGCGGCTTCTCGTCGATCACGATTTCCTTCTTGCGCGACTCGTAGCGGTAGAGGCCGTTGTCCTGCTTCACGAGCACCGACAGCACCTTGCGCTCCACGCGCTCGACCTTCAGGGCGTCCACGGCCGTCTTCTTCGCCTGCGGGTCGATCGCGATCACGGTGGCATTGCGCGCGGCGCCCTTGCTCACGTAGCCGGTATCGCCATCGACCTTCACGCCCACGAGGTAGGGCATGTCGCTCACCAGCGTCTGCGCCTCGGCCGAGACGCTGCGCCCGCCCTCGGGCTCGAAGGCCTTCGCGAGCACGTGCACCTGGTAGGTCGCCGCATCGAAGCGCGAGAGGCGCAGGTCGAACTCGGCCTTGCCTTCGGCGCTGGTCTGCACGCTGCCCAGGTCGTCGACCTGCTTCTCGGTGGCGCGCTGTGGATCGAAGAAGGCGTAGTCGGCGAACGCGCGGAACACCGGGAAGGCCGGGCTCAGCGTGAGCGTGCCCTCGACCTTGCGGTCGGGCGCGGGCGTGCCGAAGAGGTTCTGCACGTCGATGAGCGCCTTCAGGTCCTTGGGCCTGACCCAGCCTTCCGCCACTTCGCTGCTGAGCTTGGCGACGACCTTGGTGCGGTCGGGCAGGAACTCCTGCACCTTCACCGTGGTGCTGCCGATGAGCAGGCCCTGCACCTCGGGGTTGCCGGGCGAGGATTCGCGCGGCAGGTAGAGGTTGACGGTGTAGTTGCCGGTGGGCGAGGTGTCCTGCGTGGCGTGGGCGATTTCCGCCGCGCCGCCGGGGCCGAGCTTGAGCTTCTCGCGGCGCACGCTGAGTCCGCGCGCGTCGATGATCTCGGCTTCGAGCGGCAGGTCGCGCAGCGACGTGGCCCAGTTGCCGGCCTTGACCATCATCGCGATGTGCATGGTGTCGCCCGGGCGGTAGATGCCGCGGTCGCTGAACACGTAGGCGGTCATCTGGTTCGGCACGCCGGCCGCGCGCAGGCCGCCGACGTCGAAGCGCGAGATGTCGAGCGTGCGGTCGCTGCGGTTGAAGGGCAGGAAGCTCAGGTCGCCGTCCTTGCGCACCACCAGCACCACAGGCGCCTTCTCTCGTTGGTAGCCGGCGAGGTTGGGCAACTTGGCAGCGCCCGTGGCGTCGGTGGATTGCGACGCGACGATCATGCCGTTGCGGCCCCACACCTCGACCAGTGCGCCGGCCACCGGCTGGCCGTTGGCGATGCTCTGCACGAACACGTCGCGCGTGCCGTCGAGCGATTTCTTGGCGACGATGCCCAGGTCGGTGACGAGCACCAGGCGCTGGTCCTTCTGGTCTTCGGGGTTGCCGCTTTCGGGGTCGCCTTCGCCTTCCGAGGGCTGTTCTTCCTGCTGCTCTTCTTCGGGCTGCGCCTGCGTGGCATCGCCTTCGGCTTTCTTCTTGGCCTTGGGGTCGTAGCCCTGCACCTTGAGCAGGAACACGCCGCGGCGGTCGGCCACATCGCTGCGCAGGTACTGCGCGAAGTCGACGGTCTCGTAGTGCGCCTTGCCGGCGGGGATGCTGAGCGGAATTTCCTTCTGGAAGCGGTCGACGAGGTTGTCCGACTGCAGGCCGCCGTTGAACTGCGGATGCGCGAAGTCGCCGTTGGTCTGCGTGACCAGGTGCTGCAACTGCTGCGGCAGCAGGCGTCCGATTTCCAGGCGGATGCCGGGCAGGTCGCGCACCAGGATCGGCAGCTTGCGCTCACCGGAAAGTGCGAGCAGCGAGCCTTGACTCATGATGGTGAGCTCGGGCGCGAAGGTCTTGAGCAGGCGAACGTCCTGCCGCGCCGCGCCGAGCTGGTAGCCGCCCGGCGTCTTCAGGCCCTTGGCCACGCGCACCAGCAGGTAGCGGCCGCCCTCGGCTTGCGGGAGGCGGAAGCTGACCATCTCGGTCACTTCGCGCTCGCTGGCGATGGGCTGCAGGTTGATCTTCTTCGCGCGGCGCAGCACGGCGTCGGTGACCTTCGCGGGGTCGGCGGACCAGTCGAACTTTTCTTCCGGGTCGCCCTTGGCTTCTTCCGTGGCGGGCAGCAGCCAGGCCTGCACCACGCGCGCCATTTCGCGCTCGTGGACCGGCATCGAGGCGGTGACGTGCATCACATGCTCGGGCTCGCCGTTCTCGCCCGTGACGATGGTGGGGTCGATGCTCGAGATGTCGAGGCTGAAGAGGCCGGGGATGTCGACCGCGCGCGAGATGTCGTTGCGCTGGCCGGGGCCGCCCTTCTGCGCGACCGCGCCGGACGTGAGGCTGAGCACCACGGGGCGTGTCTTCTCGGGAATGGGCAGCGGCTCGGACTGGAGGGTGGCGGTGAGGCGCAGCTTGTCGTAGCTGACGGTGAACTTCTCGCTCGCGCATTTGCCCACGCTGAAGATCGAGGTGCCGCAGGCCTGGTCATAGGTCAGCACCAGGCGCTTTTCGAACTCTGCCGTGTTGACGGGGTGCGAGAAGCGCACCTGGAAGAGCGCGCGCCGCACGTTGGCCTGCACCGGGTCCTGGTAGAACTCCGCGCCCGCGATGCGCGCGCTGAATTCGGGCGAGGTGAACTCGTACTTGCGCTGCTCGATCTCGATGTGCGGCGCGAGCGCGTCCTTCGCCAGCTGCACCTTGTAGGGTTGGCCGACCGGCCAATCCTGCGCGGGAAGGAATTCGAGCTTCTTCTGGCTGCTCCACGACCAGCGCCCGGCGATGGCTGGCTCGATGGTGACGCCGGTCGCCTCCTGGCCGATGCGCGCGATGGGCGCGACCGAGGCGGAGAAGTTGATGACGACCGGGTTGGGCCCCTTGTCGTTTTCGATCTGCGTGCGCGGCGGCGGCACGATCTGGGCGGTGGAAACGACGGGCTCGACGCGGTCGGGCGTGAGGCCGTGCCACCACTTCAGCACATGCGGGCTCGCGAACCAGCCGGCCAGCACCAGCAGCGCCAGCAGCACCACCCAGGCCAGCCGTTGCTGCAACCACTGCAGCCCGAAGAGAAGAAAGGCGCCCACGATGCGCAGCCACCCCGGGGGTCGCCAGGAACCGATGAGTCCGCGTGCCAGCGGACGCAGGAACCCGAGCACACGGCCCAGCCCGGTGAAGAGCACGTCGCTGAGCGACGCGAGTTTTCGATTGGCAACTTGAAGCATGGACGCTCCCCCGATGTTTTTGTTGGCGCCTGACAGTCTCTGCCCGGTCTGTGAAGCCATGGCGCTGTGTGTGAAGTCTGCGTGAAAACCGCACAGGGCCCGCGCACCGGCCCGTCTCGAACGTCAGAACGAAAGTGCGGGCTTGTTCACCATCAGCCAGAACACGACGGCCATGGCCACGAAGGCCGGATAGCCCAGCAGTTCCCAGTAGCGCTGGTAGCGCAGATACAGCGACGGCAGCGCGGTGTCCTCGCGATGCGCCTGCCCCGCCAGGGCCGCCATGCGGATCTGCAGCCACACCACCGGCAGCCAGCACGCCCCCGCGAACGCGAACAGCCCCAGCGACAGCGCCAGCCACGGCGTCGACAGCGGCCAGCCCGCCAGGTGCGCCAGCGCGAAGCCGGTGACCGGCTGCAGGATGACGGTGGGCGTGGTGAACCACCAATCGGCCCGCACCACCAGCCGGCTCACCACCGCCTGCGCCGGCACGCTGCCGCTGCGGTTGGCAAAGAACATGTAGAAGGCCGACCCCAACCCCGTGCCGACCATCAGCACGCTGGAGACGATGTGCAGCCACTTGAGGACGAGGTAGGTGTTCATGGCGTGGCGCGTCGATGCAGGTGCCAGAGCAGCGCGGCGATGGGCAGGTTCTTGAGCAGCGGGCCCAGCGGGTGCAGCCACAGGTCCGGCTGCAGCGCGGTCGCCACGAGCGTCATGGCGAGCATCAACGCGAAGGCGGCCAGGTAGACGGTGCGGCCGGGTCGCAGCCACAGCGCCAGGCCGATCGCAAGATCGGCCGCCGCGCCACCGACGATCAGCGCCTGCACCAGCCACGGCGGCGAGGCGATGCCTGCGTCGGCCAGCACGCGGCGGCTCTGGCCGTCGAGTTCGACGATGCTGGCGACGGCGGTGAAGAGCCAGACGGCGATGAGGCTCAGGCGCAGCAGGCGGTCGTCGCCGTCGACAGCAGCAGGGCGCGTCATGGCGTGGGCGCCCCTTCGTCGATCACATCCGTCACCATGCCCCAGCGCGCGAACTCGGGGTCGAACTCGGGCAGCGTGAGCAGGCCGGCGCAGGCGTGCGCGCCCACCGGCAACGCCTCGCCGCGCGCGAGCCGCCGGGCCAGCAGGATGGCGGCCATGCAGGGAATCTCGGGGCCGTGGTTGTCGTCGGCCGCGATGTGCCAGGCGCGGCGCGCGATGACGCCGTGTGCATCGGTGCCTTCGACGCGCACCACCATGCCGCCCAGCGCGGTGCCGAACGCATCGAACACACCGCCCGTCGCGTGCAGCAGCGGCGCCAGCTTCTGCGGTGCGCGCAGCAGGCCTGTGCGACGCAGGAACGCCAGGAAGGCGAAGACCTGCTGGGTCAGGCCGACTTCGAGTGCGGCGCGGAACATGACCGACTGCACGCCGGCGTAGCGCGCGGGAAAGAGCTCGAGGTCGGGGATGTCGCACAAGGCGCCGCGACGCGGCTTCATGCGGGCGAACTGCACCTTCGCGGGATGGGCCCAGCCGGGCTGCTCGGTCCAGCGGCCGCCCTGCCAGACGCGGATCGGCGCGCCGCAGTAGGCGAGCACGCCCGCGAGCGTGGCTTCGCCGCGCGGCGCGCCCTGTGCCGGCGCGATGCAGATGTCGATGCTGCGGATGCCTTGCCAACCGGCGGCGAGGTGATCGACCACCGCCGACGACAGCGCCGGCACGGTGCTGGCGCCGGTCACGGCGCTGCGGCCCGCACGGCGGAAGGCCGCGTCCATCGCGGCGGGAAAGTCGCAGACGAAGCGCCGGCCGTCGGCCAGGTCGATGTAGTGCGCGCCGGCGGCCGCCACGGCCTGCGGCACGCGGTAGTCCTGGCCCTGGAACGGGCCGGCGGTGTGGATGACGAGGTCGACGCCCAGGAAGCCCAGCCCCCGCGCGAGATCGGGCGACTGCGCATCGACGCGCACACCGCGTGCACTGCCGCCCAGCGATTGCGCAAAGGCCGTGGCCCGTTCGAGGTCGCGCCCGCCAACCCACAACTCGATGCCCGGGTCCTGCGCCAGCGCGCGGCTGATGCGCGCGCCAAAGTTGCCGTAGCCGCCGAGCACCAGCGTCTTCATGCGACGTTGGCTCCGGCGATGTGGCCGCGCGTGAAGGCTTCCTCGAAGATCGAATAGCCCGACCAGTCAGCGTGCGCGAACGACAGCCGGCCCGCGGCCACGCGGTCGCCGTGCGCGCCGATCTGCGCGAGCAGCCCGGGTCGCGGGATCGACATGGCGTGTCCGTAGCGCGTGATCTCGACGCGCGTGGCGAGCGCGGGCAGGTCGGGGTGCGGCACCGACAGCTCGGCCAGCAGCTCGTCGCGCCATGCGGTCCACGGACGCTCGAGCAGCAGCTGGCGGCCGTCGCCGGTGTCGTAGCCGCTCGGGCCCAGCGGGCGGTACCAGCTGAGCACGGTGCCGCGCGGCGTGGGGTCGAGCGTCTGGTGGCGCGCATCGACGTAGCCAAGGCCGCGCGTGCCGTAGATCACGTTGTCCCAGCTCGGCGCAGCGCCGACGCGGTCGGCCAGCGGCCCGCGCAGGTGCACGTTGGCGACCAGCCACGGCGCGTAGCGCATGTGCGCGGCAGCGCTGGTCAGCAGCGACGGCGGGTTCTCGACCACGCGCGCGGCGATGAACACGGGCAGCGCGACGATGCAGCGCTCGGCCTGCCAGCGCACCATCGATTTCGACGCGGCATCCCATGCATCGACCTCGACGCCCGCACGCCCTTCGGCGATGCGCGTGACGACCTGGCCGGTGTGCAGGCGCTCGCCCAGCGGCGCGGCCAGCTGCTTGGTGAGCCAGCCGTTGCCTTCGGGCCAGGTGAGCACGCCGTCGCGGTCGGGGTTGCTGTCGTTGACGCTCCCGCTCGCGTCACCGGGCGCATGGAAGCCGTGCCGGCTTGCGAAGTAGTGGATGCCGGCCCAGGCCGACACCTGCGCGATGCCGGCGCCGTAGTCGTCGCGGCAGCAGTAGTCGAGGTACCAGCGCAGGTGGGCGTCGTCGAAGCCTTCGCGGTCGAGCCAGCCCGCGAAGGGCAGGGCGTCGAGCGCGAGCAGCTCGGGCGTGACGGCGAAGCGCAGCGTGGGAATGGCAAAGTGGGCGGCGTGCTGCAGCGCGTCGATGCGCTGTGCGAAGCGGCGGTACTGCGCCTGCGTGCCGGCGCCCACGTCGTGCACGGGCAGCAGCCCGTCCTGCCATTCGCCGCGGAAGAAGAGGCGCTCCTGCGGGCTGTGGCAGAGGTGGCGCTCGTCGTAGGTCCAGCGGCCGGCCACGCGGCGGCGCAGGCCGAGTTCTTCGAGCAGGTCCTGCACCTCGTGCGCGTCGTCGCCGGGCGTGGGCAGGTAGTGCGCGCCGAGCGGGCAGGCGATGCCGCCGACCACGCCGCCGCGCGCGTTGCCGCCGGCGGCGTCTTCGATTTCGAGCAGCGCGAAGTCGTCGATGCCCGCGAGGCGCAGCGCGCGTGCGGCCGCCAGGCCGGCAACACCGCCGCCGGCGATGACGACGCGGGTGCGCTTGACGGTGGCCGGGGCCTGCGACTTGAGCGTGGCGTCGCGCATCGCGTGGCCGCGCGCGACATCGATGCCGGTGAAGCCACCTTCGATGGGCGGTGGTGGCGCCTCGCAGCCGGCCAGCGCCAGGGCGCCTGCACCGGCAGCGACGCCAAGAAAGCCACGGCGCCTCATGGCACACGGTTCCTTCGTGGAACACCGCGGAACCGGCTTTGCCGGGCCGCAGGTGTTGCCCCCGGTAGGGGGTTGGCGAAGCGACACGAAGTGCGCGCAGCCTGGGGGCGAGCCATATCAGTGCGCCATGACCTTGCCCCACTCCTGTTCGTAGGTGGTGACAAGGGTCTGGTTCGACAGGCGGTTCACTTCGGTCGGCACGCGCGCCATGTCGAGCGGAAAGTCGAACATCAAAGGCAGCGTCGCCGGCGTGAGAAAGCGCATGCCGCCCGGCAGCGCATCGGGCAGCCGGTAGGGCCGGTGGCTCGCGATGATGTAGCCCCATTCGCCGAAGCTGGGCACGTGCGCGTGGTACGGCGTGGCCTTCAGGCCGACCGACTCGATGGTGCTCGCCACGGTCCAGTAGCTCTTGCGCGCCACCAGCGGCGAGGTGGTCTGGATCACGGCGTAGCCGCTGGCCGACAGGCGCCGGTCGAGCAGCGCGTAGAAGCTGTTGGTGTAGAGCTTGCCGATGGCGAAGTTGGTGGGATCGGGAAAGTCGACCACGATGACGTCGAAGGTGTCGCCCTCCTGCTGCAGCCACTGGAACGCGTCGGTGTTGACGACCTTCACCTTCGGCGACGAGAGCGCGTGGCCGTTGAGCGCGGCCAGCGTCTCGTGCGTGGTGAAGAGCTGCGTCATGTTCGGATCGAGCTCCACCAGCGTGACCGACTCGACCGAGGGGTACTTGAGGATCTCGCGCACCGCCATGCCGTCGCCACCGCCGAGCACGGCGACTTTCTTGGGCGCGCCGTGCGCGGCCATGGCAGGGTGCACCAGCGCCTCGTGGTAGCGGTACTCGTCGCGCTCGGCGAACTGCAGGTTGCCGTTGAGGAACAGCCGGTGGCCGAGCGCGCCGCGCGTGACCACGATGCGCTGGTAGGGCGAGCTGGCGCTGAAGACGATGCGGTCCTGGTAGAACTTGTCTTCCGCCAGCGTGGTGATGTGGTCGGCGCCCCAGAAGGCGCCGATGAGCGCGCCCAGCGTGAGAAAGCAGGCCACCGCGTGCGCGCCGGCGCGGCGCAGTTCATGGCGGAATAGCCACAGCGCCCACACAGCCACCGCGGCGTTCATCACGCCGAACAGCAGGCCGGTGCGGATCATGCCCAGCTGCGGCACGAGGATCAGCGGGAACGCGACCGACACGGCGAGCGCGCCCAGGTAGTCGAAGGTCAGCACCTGCGACACGAGGTCCTTGAGCACGATGTTGCGCTTGAGGATGCGCATCACCAGCGGGATCTCGAGCCCCACCAGCGTGCCCACCACCACCACGAGGCCGTACAGCAGCAGCCGGAACGCGCCCGGCACGTAGGCGTTGGCCAGGAACAGGATCGCCGGCAGCGCGCCGCCGATCAGCGCCACGAGCAGTTCGATGCGAAGGAAGTGCGCCGGCAGCTGCCGGTCGAAGTAGCGCGAGAGCCACGAGCCGACGCCCATGGCGAACAGGTAGGTGCCGATGATGGTGCTGAACTGCAGCACCGAGTCGCCGAGCAGGTAGGAACTCAGCGCGGCCGCGCTCAGTTCGTAGACGAGGCCGCAGGCCGCGACGACGAACACGCTGGCGAGCAGCGCGATCTCCACGGGTTGCGCCCCCCGCGCATCCGGGGTGCGCGCGGGCAGGGCCGCGTCGCTCAATGGATGGCTGCGGCGACGATGACGCTGATGCCGAGGCACATGGCGGCCACGACGAGCGCCAGCGCCCTGTTCTGCTTCTCGACGATCTCGCCCCACAGGTCATAGGGGGTGATCTTGTCGATGATCAAGAAGCAGATCCAGAAGACCACCACGCCGATCAGCGCATACACGAGCGATCCGAGGACCACGCCCGGTTTCAGCCATTCAATTCCCATGGGGACCTCCAGTCGTAGCAATAAAGAGAGAAACAAGAGAGCGCCTGCGCGCGATCTTCGTCATTTGTGGCCGCCGCCGCTCGAGTAGCCGCCGTACGAACCGCCCGAGCTGCGGTACCCGCTCGAGGAGCCGCCGCTGCAGTTGCTCATCATGATCAGCACGAAGAGGATGACCACGATGACGAGGATGATCGTGCCGCAGCCCATGCCCGACGCGGCGCTCACGGGCAGCGCGTCGCCGCGCGAGAACAGGTCTTTCTTGGCGTCGAGCTTGAAGGCCGTGGCTACGGCGCCGCTGTCGATCTTGCTGCCCGAGGACCACGTCAGCTCGTTGGCCGAGCGCTCCATCGAGAGCAGCGCGCCGCCGCTGGCGAAGTCGCGGTTGAAGGTCTTCTGGCCGCGCTCGACCTGCCAGTAGAACTCGCCGGCCACGTAGGTGGTCTCGGCGTTGTAGGCGTACTGCTGCTGGTAGCGCTTGTTGAGGTAGGTGGCGGTGGTGCCGTTCTCGGCCATCACGGGCGCGCCGGTGGTCGGCTTGACCATGCTCCAGCCGTCTTCGGCATCGACCAGGAAGCTGAAGCCGCGCTTCTTGTTGTACAGCAGGTACTCGTCCCAGCCGAACTGCTCGTCGTCGCCGGGCTCCTGGCCCATGCGGTGCTGGAAGCCCACCACCTGCCACTGCGCGCCCTGCAGCTGGCCTACGCTGCCCAGCGCGATGAGCGGGCGCACCGGCTCGTTCTGCTCGGCGTGCTTGAGTTCGCCGCCGATGCCTTGCGACAGGTCGATGATGCTGTTGCACGAGCCACAGGTGATGCTCTTGCTGTCGGCCAGGTTGACCGTGACGGGCGAGCCGCAGTTGGGGCAGTTGAAGCTGCGGCCCTTTTCGTCCTTCGCGGATTCGTCGCGCAGGCCAGTGAGCTGCAGATCGTCCAGCTGCACCGAGCGCCCGAGGTACGCGGTGGGCGCGGCGGTGCCGTAGTCGATGCTGAGCACCAGCCCCTTGTCGTTGCGCAGCTCGACCATCGCGAACGGTTGGCCGAGCTCGGGCAGGTGCGGCAACTCGCCCTGCGCGGAGGTCAGCGCCACCTGCTCGTTGGAAGCGACGGTGTAGCTCTGGCCCGCGAAGGCGGTGGTGGCGCCCACGCGCAGGTCGGCCGGCGGCGGCGCGGCGCGCTGCAGGTCGAAGGGCAGCGCGAAGACGTAGGCGCCGTTGTCCTCGCTGAGGACGCCGGTGCGGTCGCCGTCGAGCGCGGCGATCCACTCGGTCCAGCGCCCGCCGGGGTAGGTGTACTGCAGCCGGCCGATCAGCGTGAAGGGCTTGTCCTGGATGCGGCCGGCGGCGAACAGCTGCAGCGGGCTGAAGTCGTCGAACAGCTCGGCCATCTTGCCGGTGCGCGCGAGCGTGTCGCCCTGGCGCACGACGGTGCTCTGGCAATACGGGCAGACCGCGTGCGTCGATTGCGCCGAGCGGAATTCGACCGGCGCGCCGCAGCCGGGGCAGGGCGCGCGGTAGTAGCGTTGGGAGCCGGTTTCCTCAGCCATGGCGCACCGGGTGCGATGGCGCGGCCGGCCACGAATGATTCAAGCCCAAAAGGCCTCTGACGCCCGCTGGGCGGGCGTCAGTCGCTATCGAAAACATTGCGACGAATCAGACGAGCTTTTTCAGCAGTTCGGCCTTCTTGGCGTCGAACTCTTCCTGCGTGAGGATGCCCTTGGTCTTGAGTTCGCCGAGCTTCTCGAGCGTGGTCATCACGTCGGCGGCGCTCACCACGGCCACGGCCGGCTGCTGCGTCGTGGCCGCGGCCTGGGCTGCCGCATTGGGGCTCAGGCCCTGTGCGAGGTTCTGCGCCAGCACCTGGCCGAGCGCCACACCGGCGCCCAAGCCCATCGCGTCGCCCGCGATGCCGCCGCCACCGGCTGCGCCTTCGGCGAACTTGGGAATGGCCTGCGCCGTCTGGTACTGCATGAACTTGCCCATGTCGTTGCCGACCATGCCCATGCCGATCTTCTGGTCGAGGATCTTCTGCAGCTCTTCGGGCAGCGAGACGTTCTGGACCGTGATGTTCTCGAGCTTGATGCCGATCTTCTCGAACTCGGGCACCAGCTGGGTGGCCAGCGCGGTCGCGAACTGGATCTGGTTGGCCGCCAGGTCGAGGAAGGGCAGGCCGCTGGAGGCGATGGCGTTGCTGATGTTCTGCAGCACCAGGCCGCGCAGCTGGCCGTCGAGGTCGGCCACGGAGTAGATGTCGCGCGTGCCGGAGATTTCGGTGTGGAACAGCTTCGGGTCGCCGATGCGGAAGCTGTAGTTGCCGAAGGCGCGCAGGCGCACGGCGCCGAAGTCCTTGTCGCGGATCGTGATCGGTTGGGGCGTGCCCCACTTCTGGTCGACCTGCTGGCGCGTGCTGAAGAAATAGACGTCGCTCTTGAAGGGGGATTCGAAGAGCTTGTCCCAGTTCTTCAGGTACGTGAGCACGGGCAGCGTCTGCGTCGTGAGCTTGTACATGCCGGGGCCGAACACGTCGGCCACCTGGCCTTCGTTGACGAACACGGCCATCTGCGACTCGCGCACGGTGAGCGAGGCGCCGTTCTGGATTTCCATCTCGGCCATCGGGAAACGCCAGGCCAGCGTGCCATCGCCGGACTCGGTCCACTGGATGATGTCGATGAACTGTTTCTTGATGAAATCCATCAGGGCCATGGTCGTTCCTCTCGAGATGTTGTCGGGTTTTGTCCCAGCCGCACATATTGCCACAGGGCCTTGACGGCGCCCCGTGCTTTTGGTCATGCCTGCCACCGGCCATGCGACGTAGGGCGGAATGGACCGAGGTCTACAATCGGCGCCCCCAGAAGAAGCGCCACCAGGAGCAACGGCACATGTCCGATTCGACCGCATCGTCCCCTTCGACCCCCACCCCGGAAGACAAGCGCGCCCTGTTGCGCCGTGCCGCCCTCGAGTACCACGAGTTTCCCGTCCCCGGCAAGATCGCCATCGCGGCGACCAAGCAGATGGTCAACCAGCGCGACCTGTCGCTGGCCTACTCGCCCGGCGTGGCCGCACCCTGCGAGGAAATCGTCAAGGACCCGGCCAACGCCTTCAAGTACACCTCGCGCGGCAACCTCGTGGGTGTCATTTCCAACGGCACCGCCGTGCTGGGCCTGGGCGACATCGGCCCGCTGGCCTCCAAGCCGGTGATGGAAGGCAAGGGCGTTCTCTTCAAGAAATTCGCCGGCGTCGACGTGTTCGACATCGAGATCGACGAGAAGGACCCGGTCAAGCTGGTCGAGATCATCGCCTCGCTGGAGCCCACCTTCGGCGCCATCAACCTGGAAGACATCAAGGCCCCGGACTGCTTCTACGTCGAGCGCGAGCTGCGCAAGCGCATGAAGATCCCGGTGTTCCACGACGACCAGCACGGCACGGCCATCACCGTGGCGGCCGCCATGCTGAACGGCCTGAAGGTGGCCGGCAAGAACATCGCCGAAGTGAAGCTGGTCACCTCGGGCGCGGGCGCCGCGGCGCTGGCCTGCCTGAACCTGCTGCTCAAGGTGGGCCTGAAGCGCGAAAACGTGTTCGTCACCGACCTGGCCGGCGTGGTCTACGAAGGCCGCGAAGAGCTGATGGACGACGACAAGCGCCAGTACATGCAAAAGACCGACATGCGCAAGCTGTCGGAAGTGATCGCCGGCGCCGACGTGTTCCTCGGCCTGTCGGCCGGCGGCGTGCTCAAGCCTGACATGGTCGCGAAGATGGCGCCCAAGCCGGTGATCTTCGCGCTGGCCAACCCGAACCCCGAGATCGCCCCCGAAGACGCCCATGCGGTGCGCAACGACGTGATCATGGCCACGGGCCGCACCGATTACCCGAACCAGGTCAACAACGTCCTGTGCTTCCCGTACATCTTCCGCGGCGCACTCGACTCGGGCGCCACCACCATCACCGACGAGATGGAGATTGCCGCGGTGCACGCCATCGCCGAGCTGGCCCAGGCCGAGCAGAGCGAGCGCGTGGCCGCCGCCTACGCCGGTGAAAAGCTGAGCTTCGGCCCCGAATACCTGATTCCGAAGCCCTTCGACCCGCGCCTGATGATGAAGATCGCGCCGGCCGTGGCCAAGGCGGCCGAGGAAAGCGGCGTGGCGCTGCGTCCCATCAAGGACCTGGACGCCTACCGCGACAAGCTGCAGAGCTTCGTCTACGCCTCGGGCACCACCATGAAGCCGATCTTCGACGCCGCCAAGCGCGCGCCGAAGAAGCGCGTGGCGTATTGCGAAGGCGAGGAAGAACGCGTGCTGCGCGCCGCGCAGATCGTGGTGGACGAAGGCCTGGCGCGCCCGACGCTCATCGGCCGTCCGGCCATCATCGCCCAGCGCATCGAGAAATTCGGCCTGCGCCTGAAGGAAGAGCTTGACTACGACGTCGTCAACGTCGAGCAGGACCACCGCTACCGCGACTTCTGGCAGACCTACCACCGCATGACCGAGCGCAAGGGCCAGACGGTACAGACCGCCAAGATCGAGATGCGCCGCCGCCTCACGCTGATCGGCGCCATGCTGCTGCACAAGAGCGAGGTCGACGGCATGATCTGCGGCACCTGGGGCACCACGCTGATCCACCTGCACTACATCGACCAGGTGATCGGCAAGCGCCCCGGCGGCTGCGCCAGCACCCCGCAGGACGTGCCGGTGTACGCCTGCATGAACGGCCTGCTGCTGCCCGACCGCCAGGTGTTCCTGGTCGACACGCACGTCAACTACGACCCGACGCCCGAGGAACTGGCCGAGATCACGACCATGGCGGCCGAGGAAATGATGCGTTTCGGCCTCAAGCCGAAGGCCGCGCTGCTGTCGCACTCCAACTTCGGCACCAGCAACGAGCCCAGCGCCGTCAAGATGCGCAAGACGCTCGACCTGCTGCGCGTGCAGGCGCCCTGGCTCGAGGTGGACGGCGAAATGCACGGCGACGTGGCGCTGGACAGCAAGCAGCGCGCGGTCGTCATGCCGCACAGCGCGCTCGCGGGCGACGCCAACCTGCTGGTGTTCCCCAACATCGACGCGGCCAACATTTCTTACAACCTGCTCAAGACCGCGGCCGGCGGCAACATCGCCATCGGCCCGGTTCTGCTCGGCGCGGCCAAACCTGTGCACATTCTCACGGCGAGCGCGACTGTTCGCCGCATCGTGAACATGACAGCCTTGACAGTGGCCGACGCAAACGCCGAGAGATAGGCCATTTGGCGAGAGTGGACGCCAACTTAAGGCGTCGCTTTCTGCCCCCGCGACTGCTCAAACTTTGGGCAGTCGCTTGCTATTTTCGCCAGCGTGGTGCACACTCGCGGGCTTGAATTTGCGGGTTAACCCCGAGGTTGAGCGCAATTCAAACCCCCCGCTCTTTTCTTGTGGTGCCCCATGGCGGCTTACGCCTCGATCACGTCCTCTGTCACTAAGTTTGCGCTCACCAGCTTGATGCTGGTGGCTCTGACGACGGGGGCCGAGGCCCGCGGATGGTTCGGCGCCGACAAAACGTCCTCCGAGGCATCGATTGCCCTGACCGATCTGCCGGTCCAGGGCCAGCGAACCTACCAGGCCATCCTTGACGGTGGCCCCTTCCGGTACGACAAAGACGGCACGGTATTCGGCAATCGCGAACGCATCCTGCCAGCGGCACGCCGCGGGCATTACCGCGAATACACGGTGCCAACGCCCGGCGCGCGCAACCGCGGTGCCCGGCGAATCGTTTGCGGTGGCGAGCAGCGCACGGCGCCCGAAGCCTGCTGGTACACGGCGGACCACTATGCGAGTTTCAGACGGATTGCGCCATGAGCGATGACAACGACCTGAGCGGCGCCCCGAAGCGCCCCGACGAGATGATGATGACTATGGAAAGACCAGCGGATATGACCTTATCCCTTCGAGCCGTACGCCCGAACATCGTGCAATCGATCCGCGCGTTCCGCGTGAACGACCTGCAGGATGCCGCCAACGCGGCCGGCCAGCACTTCCTGTACGCCAACCTGGGCAACGCCCAGACCAAGCAGGACGTGCTCGACCTGATTGCCCAGCAGTTCACCTTCCCGGCGCACTTCGGCAAGAACTTCGACGCGCTGTACGACTGCATGACCGACCCGTTGCATAAATCGGGCCCGCAGCCTGGTTTCGTCATCGTGCTCGAACAGATCCCGGCCAACGCCAAGTTCGACAAGGAAGCGCGCGAGCAACTGCTCGACATCTTCCGCGACGCTTCGGACTACTGGGGCGATCGCAAGGTCCCGTTCCGCTGCTTCTATTCTTTTCTGTAGCCCGTTCTGCATCCACCAGCCAAGCAGAACGGGCGAACGAGGCTCAGCCGACCGCTGAAACCCTCGATGGCATCGAAGTCAACACCACCGCCACGGCAGCCGCTGCGGCCACGCCCGCCGCCAGCACCGAGCCGGCCGGCGAGAAAATGCCGACCGACAAGCTCGTCGACGTGTCGCCCCTGGCGCTGCGCATGAGCAGCCCCTTCAACGCGGGCTACTGGCTGGCCGCCGCTTAACAGCAGCGCTCGCCGCCACAAAAAAAAGCCCGTCATCGACGGGCTTTTTTTCATGGGGGAACGGCCTGCGCCAGTGCAACGTATTCGGCCACCGGCACCTCCTCGGCCCGGCGCTGGATGTCGAACTCGCCGCTGAAGCCGTGCTCCCCGAGCCACTTGCCCAGCGTGTGCCGCAGGATCTTGCGGCGCTGGCTGAAGGCGACCTGCACGATCTCGCCGAGCCGTGCCGCATCGACCACCGGCGGCTGCGCGAGCGGCACCATGCGCACCACGGCGCTGTCCACGCGCGGGGGCGGGTCGAAGCTCTCGGGCGGCACGAACAGCACGTTCTCCATGTCGTAGCGCCACTGCAGCATCACGCTCAGGCGGCTGTAGTCCGAGGTGGCGGGCCGGGCCACCATGCGGTCGATCACTTCCTTTTGCAGCATGAAGTGCTGGTCGGCGATCAGGTGGGCATAGCCCAGCAGGTGGAACAGGATCGGCGTGGAGATGTTGTAGGGCAGGTTGCCCACCACGCGCAGCGGCTTCGGTTCGGCCTTGGCCGCGAGTTCGGCGAAGTCGACCTTGAGCACGTCCGACTCGATGACGTCGAGCTGCAGATGCTCGCGCAGCCGCTTGGCCAGGTCGCGGTCGAGCTCGATGACCGTCAGGCGGCCGAGCCGCTCGACCAGCGGCTGCGTGAGCGCCGCCAACCCCGGCCCGATCTCGACCATCGCATCGCCGGGCTGCGGCGCGATCGCCTGCACGATCCCGTCGATGATCCCGCCGTCGGACAGGAAGTGCTGTCCGAACCGCTTTCTTGCAATGTGCTGTGCCATCGCGGCCTAGAGCGCTGCCGCTGCCATCAGGACTGCGGCGTCTCGCGGTATTCGACGTAGGCGCGCGCGCGCACTTCCTGCACCCAGGTGGTGAAGGCTTCTTCGACACGCTGTTCGCGCAGCGCGGCACGCGCGGCTTCGCGCTGCTCCGACTGGCTCAGCTTGGCTTCGCGGCGGCCGACCACCTGGATCAGGTGGACACCGAAGCGCGACACCACGGGGTCGCTGATCTGGCCAGGCGTGAGCCGGTCCATGGCTTCCTCGAACTCGGGCACGAACTGGCCGGGGCGCGACCAGCCGAGGTCGCCGCCTTCCTTGGCGCTCGCGTCCTGCGAGTTGTCGCGCGCCAGGCCGGCGAAGTCGGCGGTGCCGGCCTGCACGCGGCGCTTGAATTCCTGCAGCTGGGCCACCGCCTGCGCGGTCGTGCGCTTGGGGTCGTTCAGCAGCAGGATGTGGCGTACCTGGGTCTGGGTGATGGACGCATCCGACGAGCCCACCTGTGCCTTGGTCAGCACCTTGAGCACGTGGAAGCCGGCGCCCGAGCGCACAGGCCCGGCGATGCCGTTCACCGCGGTCGATTGCGTGGCCTCGACGAACACGGGCGGGTAGCGGTCGGCGCTGCGCAGGCCGAGCGCGCCGCCGTTGGCACGGTCGGGCGAGTCGGAGTTCTCGCGCACCAGCTTGGCGAAGTCTTCGCCGCTGCGCGCGCGCTGTGCAAGGTCGGTGGCCTTCTTCTGCGCGGTCGCGACCTGCGCCTCGGTGGCGTTCTCGGGCACGGCCACCAGCAGCTGGGCGATGTTGAGGTTGAGCAGGGCGTTGTTCTTGACGGCGCTTTCGCGCTGTTCGCGCAGGTACTCGTCGGCCTCGATGTCGCTGATCTTGACCTTGGACTCGACCTCGCGGTCGCGCAGGCGCGTGAGCAGCAGCTGGTCGCGCAGGTCGTTGCGGAATTCGCGCGGCGAGATGCCTTCGGCCGCCACGCGGCTGCGCAGCTCGGTGAGGCTGATCTCGTTCTGGCGGGCCACGGTCTGCTCGGCCTGGTCGATCGCCACGTCATCGACCTTGATGCCGTTTTCCTTCGCCAGCTGCAGCTGCGCGCGCTCGGTGATCAGGCGCTCCAGCACGAGGCGCGTGAGCTCGGCGCGCGGCACGCGCTCGGCGTCCGGGTTCTCGCGGATCAGCCGCGTGACACGCGACTGCACCTCGGTGTTGGTGATCGGCTCGGAGTTGACCAGCGCCACGATGTACTCGGCCGCGCGCTGCACCGGCGCCGCCGCGGGACCGGCCGGGCGCGCCGCCGGCGGCACGATCCGGGGACCGGCACGCATGATGTCCGTGATGCCGCTGCCGGAACGAAAGCCCTGTGCGCCGGCCGTTGCGGCGATGGCCGCAAGGCAACCCAGGGTGATGAGGGAACGGATGTGTTTCATGGCGTGAACGGTCGTCGTTTCAATCGTAATTGGTGAAGCGGCTCGGGGCTTCGGTCGGTTGACGCAGCGGCTGGTAGCGCTGGATGTTCTGTCGCAGCGCCTGCATCGGGCTCGACCCGATGCTGGAGAAACCGACGAATTCGAGCTGGAACATGATGCGGGTGTTGGCCGTCACCTGGCCGGTGGTGATGCGCTGCAGCACCACGCGGCTGATCCAGCAGCAGCCGTCGTACTCGACCCCGAGCACGCCGTCCGTGAGCTTCTTGTCCTGCAGGCTGTAGTTCAGGCGGCCCACGGCGTACCAGCGTCCGCCGCCTTCGCCCTTGCCCGGCCCGAGGTCCTTGCCCTTGTCGCCCCACAGGTCGTTGAGCGGCCATTGCCAGCCGAAGTCGATCGACTTGTTGCCGTCGGTGGCCGTGGGCGTGCTCGGCGCCTGGTAGCGGAAGGCAGCGCTGAGGTTGCGGTACGGGCCCGGGTTGTATCGCGCGCTGATCGCGCTGCGCGTGGAACGGCGCGAATCGGGGTTGTACTGGAGCAGCGTGTCCAGGCTCCACTTGGGCGTCCAGTTGATCTGGGCGCCCAGCAGCAGGTCGCTGGTGCGGTCGGTGACCGGCGCGACGCCCGGCAGCGTGACTTTCTGGTCAGCGAAACGGAAGCGCTGCGCGATGCCGAAGCGTACGGCTTCCACGCCGGTGCCCGGGTCGATCAGGCGGGACGTGACGCCCAGCGTGAGGGCGTTGGTGTCCGAGATGCGGTCCGCGCCCGAGAACGCGTTCTCGGTGTAGATGGTCGCAAAGCTGAAGTCGTTGGCGGCCGAGTCGTAGTTCGGCAGCATGCTCTGGTTTCGGTACGGCGTGTACACGTAGTACGCGCGCGGCTCCAGCGTCTGGCGGAAGGCGCGGCCGAAGTAGCTGGCGTCGCGCTCGAAGACCAGGCCGCTGTCCAGGCTGAAGGTCGGCACGACGCGGTTCGACGAGGTCGGAAAGAAGTACAGCTGGCTCGGGTTGTACGGCATCCCGTTCACGTAGTCGATGCCGTTGACCGACACCTTCGGAATGGACGACTGCGGCAGGTAGTAGTTGTACGAGGTCGCGTGCAGCTGCAGCTTGGGGATGACGAAGGAGCTCGGCGTGAGGAACGGTCGGCTGATCGCCGCCTGCGCGAACACGCGATCACCGTCGGGCTGCGACTGCTGGAGCAGATCGAAGCCAGGCTGGCCGGCCAGGATGCTGTTGACGCGAAAGCGCGAGTAGTCGGTGTTCAGCGAAACGTCGAAGCCGTGCCAGTCGTACTTGGCGTAGTTGGCCGTGATCTGCGGCATGCGGTCGTACGAGGGCACGACCGGCGACAGGTTGTACTGCAGCGTCTGGTAGCGCAGGGCACGTACGGCGCCGCTCCAGTCGCCCTTGGTCCAACTCACCGCACCCTCATTCGGCAGCTGGCGCTGCGCAAGCGTCGGCGTGCGCGTGAAGTCGCGCCAGTAGTCGTTGTCGCTGACACGGTTGATCGTGAGGCTGGCCGACAGCGAGTCCAGGCCCAGCGCCTTGGCGTCGAAGTCGTGGCGATGGTTGAGCCACAGGCCCCAGCGCTTGCTGCTGTCGGGCGGCTTGCCGAAGTTCAGGTCCTTGAGCGCGATCTCGCCGTTGTTCAGCTTCTGCAGCTGCTCGGCGCGCGCCTCGTTGTAGCGCTGGCCCACGAGGCGGTCGCTGCCCATCAGGTCCAGGCGGATGCTGCCGCTGTAGTCCTTCTCGAGGTAGCGGAATTCGCTGGCCAGGTTGAGTCCGCGCTTGCTCATCAGCGTGGGCGTGAAGGTGGCGTCGCGGTTGGGCGCGATGTTCCAGTAGTAGGGCTGCGCGACCTCGAAGCCGTTGGTGTTGTCCAGCCCGATGGTGGGCGGCAGCAGGCCGCTCTTGCGTTCGTTGGACAGCGGGAAGGTCACGCGCGGGATCGGCGGCGTCGTGATGCCCATGAAGCTCATGCGCGCATCGATGGCGACGCCTTCGTTTTCCTCGGTGTCGGTGGTCAGCGTGGCGGCGGTCAGCAGCCAGGCCGGCATCCAGCCCGGGAAGTCTTCGCGGCGGCAGGTGGTGTAGCTGGCGCGCCGCGCGATCGAGACGTTGGAGTCGACGAAGTCAATGCGCTCGGCCTCGCCGTGGCCGCCGGTCGCGAGGAAGCGGTAGCGCACGTTGTTGAAGAAGCCCTCGAAGGTCTCGAGCTTGAGCTCCAGCTCGGGGCCCTCGTACACGTTGCCGGCCTGGTTGACCCGCACGTTGCCGGTGGCCTTGGCGCGGTCGTCCGGCTGGTAATACTCGAGGCGGTCGGCCGTGATGGCGAGCGGGCCACGGCGCAGCGTGGCGTTGCCCTCGACCACGGTCTCGAGGTCGGGGCGGCCGGAAATGCGGTCGCCAGTGACGAGGCTGGGCAGCTGGCTGCGTTGCACGGGCGTCAGCGTCTCGGTGAGCAGCGGCGTGCGCTTCAGCGTGAGCGGTCCCTCAAGCACACCGGCTTGCTGGGCAAAGGCGCCATGCGCGTGCAGCAGCGCCAGCGACAGCACGGCCAGTGGCAGCGGCGGGCTCGAACGTCGCAAGGCAGCGCGTGGGGTCGTAGGCATCGATTCGGAACGAAAAATCGTCGGGACGGCGCGGCAAGCCGGCGGGTTGCGGGGTCCGGCAGCCACCCCGCCCGGTCGGATCGACCTCGAGCAGGGGTGCCGCGCCAGGCGGATTTGTAGAATTGATTATCCATGACAGCACCTTCGACCCCGGCGTCCACGACCCCACACCCCGCCCAGGCCATTCTCTGGACAGATCCGCAGCGGGCCGAAGCGTTCCGGGGCTGGCTGGCCGGCATTGCCGACACCCGGCAACTGCGCCCGGACACCGTCCGGCTGGCCTCGGCCGACGCCAGCTTTCGCCGCTACTTCCGCCTCGACACCACCGACGGCCGCACGCGCATCGTGATGGATGCGCCGCCCGACAAGGAAAACAGCGCCCCCTTCGTGCAGGTGGCACAGCTGATGGCCGAAGCCGGCGTGACGGCGCCGCAGGTGCTCGAATGGGACCGCGACCACGGCTTCCTGCTGCTCGACGACCTGGGCCGCCAGACCATGCTGGACGTGATCGACCCGGCCCGCCCGGACGCCAACCGGCCGCTCTACGACCTGGCCATCGACGCGCTGATCCGCTGGCAGCAGGCCTCCAAGCCCGGCGTGCTGCCGCCTTATGACCGGGCCCTGCTCGAGCGTGAACTGGCGCTCTTTCCCGAGTGGTACATCGGCAAGCACCGCGGCGTGGCCGTGGAAGGCCAGCTGAAAGAGCGCCTGGACCGCGCCTTCGCGCTGATCGTCGAGAACAACCTCGCGTCGCCGAGCGTCTACGTGCACCGCGACTTCATGCCGCGCAACCTGATGGTGGGCGACGACGCCGGCCAGCCGCTGGGCGTGCTCGACTTCCAGGACGCCGTCTACGGCCCGATCACCTACGACATCGCCAGCCTGATGCGCGACGCCTTCCTCAGCTGGGACGAGGAGTTCGTGCTCGACATCACCATCCGCTACTGGACCGCCGCGCGCAAGGCCGGGCTGCCGGTCGACGAGGACTTCGGCGCCTTCTACCGCGCGGTCGAATGGATGGGTCTGCAGCGCCACCTCAAGGTGGCCGGCATCTTCGCGCGCCTCACGCTGCGCGACGGCAAGCCGCGCTACCTGGCCGACACACCTCGCTTCATCGCTTACATCCGCGCCACCGCCAGCCGTTACATCGAGCTGAAGCCGCTGCTGCGCGTGATCGACGAGGTCGAGGGCACCACGGCCGTGACCGGCTTCGCCTACGGCCGAGTCTGAAGAGAAACTGAAAAAAGCCGAAAAAGAAAATCGCTGTAGCGCCCGCACCACGGGCGCCATCAGCTCCTGATCTCATCGCATGCCCCGTTTTCACTGCTCCGTGCCGCTGACCGCCGGCGCCAGCCTGGCGCTGCCGCCGGGCGCCGCGCGCCATGTGCAGGTGCTGCGCATGCAGCCCGGCGACACGCTCACCCTGTTCGACGGCGCGGGCGGCGAGTACGCCGCGACGGTCGAGCGCATGGGCCGCAGCGAGGTCGCGGTGGCGGTGGGAGCCCACACGCCCATCGAGCGCGAAGCGGCCCGCGCCGTGCACCTCGCGGTCGGCATGCCGGCCAACGAGCGGATGGACTGGCTGGTCGAAAAGGCCACCGAACTCGGCGTGACCAGCATCCAGCCGCTGGCCACGGCGCACGGCGTGCTGCGCCTGTCGGGCGAACGCGCCGAGAAGAAACGGGCGCACTGGGAAGCCATCGCCGTTGCGGCCTGCGAGCAGTGCGGTCGCAACCGCGTGCCGGTGATCCATCCGGTGCAGTCCTTCGCGGGCTGGCTCGGCGGCGCTGCCGCCGCGGATACGGCATCGACGCGACTAGTGCTGAGCCTGGCCGAGGGCACGCGCGCCGTCACCGCCGTGGCCGCAGAGACACCCGCCACGCAACCCGCGCTCGTGCTCAGCGGCCCCGAAGGCGGCCTCAGCGCCAGTGAAGAGCACGACGCCATCGCGCGCGGCTTCGCACCGGCCACGCTCGGCGCGCGGGTGCTGCGCGCCGAAACCGCGGCGCTCGCAGCGCTGGTGTCGCTCGTCGGCGCCTGAACTGTTTGGGGGGTGTTTTCCGCGAGGCGCACACCGGGCGCCTGCGGAACAATGGCCGCTTCGTTTTTCCTTGTTCACTCCGCCTCCCGGAAGGACCGCTCCCCCCATGCCTCGTTCATCCCGCGCGTTTCGTCTCGCCCCCCTTGTCCTGGCCGCGCTGTGCGCCATGCCCACCGTTCACGCCCAAAGCCAGGCCGTTGCGCCCACACCGGCGCAGGTCAGCCCCGCGGTCGACCAGGCCTACACCCAGCTCATGGCGTCGCCCGCGATCCGCAAGCTGCTGGAATCGGTCAAGGCCGACCACGAACGCACGGTCGAAGAACTGAAGACGCTGACCGAGATCGAGGCGCCGCCCTTCAAGGAACAGAAGCGCGCCGAAGCCTTCCTGGCACGCCTGAAAGCGCTCGGCCTGCCCGACGCGAAGATCGACGCCGAGGGCAACGTGGTCGGCCTGCGCAAGGGCACGGGCAACGGCCCCAAGCTGCTCATTTCGGCGCACCTGGACACCGTCTTTCCGGCCGGCACCGACGTCAAGGTGAAGGAGCGCGACGGCAAGCTCTTCGCGCCCGGCATCGGTGACGACACGCGCGGCCTGTCGGTGCTGCTGTCATGGCTCAAGGTGCTCAACGACAACAAGATCCAGACCGTGGGCGACCTGATGATCGTTGCCAACGTCGGCGAGGAAGAGCTGGGCAACCTGCGCGGCATGAAGGCCATCTTCCGCGACCACCTGGACATCGACGGCATGGTCGGCCTCGAGCCCTCGCCCGACGGCCACGTGCTGGTGCTCGGCACCGCGAGCCACCGCTACGAAGTGACGTTCAAGGGCCCGGGCGGCCACAGCTTCGGCGCCTTCGGACAGGTGCCCAGCGCGATCCACGGCATGGGCCGCGCCATCGCCAAGATCGCCGAGGTGCGCACGCCCAGCTTCCCCAAGACCACCTTCACCGTCGGCACCGTCGGCGGCGGCACCTCGGTGAACACCATCGCGCCCGATGCGCGCATGGCCATCGACATCCGCTCGGACGACATGGCCTCGCTGCTGGAGACCGAGAAGAAGATCCTCGCCACGCTCGACGAGGCCGTGGCAGAAGAGAACAAGCGCTGGAACGTGACCAGCCTGAGCGTGAGCACCAAGCTGATCGGCGACCGCCCGGGTGGCCGCACGGCGCCCGACTCGGTGATCGTCGAGGCCGCCACGCGTTCCAACAGTGCTTTCGGCCACAAGACGCTGCTGCGCGGCGGCAGCACGGATGCGAACGTTCCCATTTCGCTGGGCATCCCGGCCATCATCATCGGCGGCGGCGGCAAGTCGGGCGGATTCCACTCGCTGGCCGAGTCGATTGACGTGACAGATGCATGGAAAGGCGCGCAGAATTCGCTCGTCACTGTGCTCGGCCTGGTCGGTGTGCAGGGCGTCAGCCCCGCGCTCCTGCCGAAACGCGCAGCACGCAGCAAGTAATTTGTCACGTTGCCAGTTCGAAAGTGGCGCGGCCACTTTCGGCGAGCGGGTCGCCACATTGGAAAATGTGAGCGTTTCTGTCACACACCAAGGAATGGTCATGGGGTTGCTCGATTCGGTACTCGGTCAGGTGCTAGGAGGCGCTGCACAGCAGCAGCAACCGCAAGGCGGTGGCCTCGGGGGATTGGGAGATCTCGGAAGCCTCGCCGGCGCCCTGGGCGGCCTGCTTGCCAACAACGGCGGGCAGGGCGGCCTCGGCGGCATGGTCTCGAAATTCGAGCAGGCGGGCATGGGCGACGTGATCGGCTCGTGGATCGGCAACGGTGAAAACAAGCCGGTCTCGGGCGATCAGTTGCAGAACGCGCTGGGCGGCGACACGATCGCCGCCATCGCCTCCAAGCTCGGCATCAACGCACAAATGCTGCTGCCGATGCTGGCCACCATGCTGCCGGCCCTCATCAACCAGCTCACGCCGCAGGGCAAGGTGCCCGAGCAAGGCCTCGGCAACCACGAAGACCTGCTGGGCTCGCTCAGCGGTCTGCTGCAAGGCAACAAGCCGACCTGACCTGCCATCCGGCGAATTTCATTCTCAGAATTCCGGCGCCCGCGAGGGCGCTTTTTTTTGGCCGGCGCCTTGCCTTCGCCGGCCAATCGCGTAGAACCGCGCCCCATGAATCGCAATCTGTGGCTCCTGGCCATCTGCCAGGGCCTGCTCCTGACCAACAACGTCACCTTCATCGCCATCAACGGTCTCGTGGGCCTGGGCATCGCGCCGCTGGGATGGATGGCCACGCTGCCTGTGATGGGTTACGTGGTGGGCGGCGCGCTGAGCACGGGGCTGGTGGCGCGCACGCAGCAACACTTCGGCCGCCGCGGTTCGTTCCAGATCGGGCTGGCGGTGGCGGTCGGCTCGGCGCTGCTGTGCGCCTACGCGGCGTCCTCGAAGAACTTCTGGCTGCTGTGCTTCGCCACCCTGGTCGCCGGCTACTACAACGCCAACGCCGGGCTCTACCGTTTCGCGGCGGCCGAACTGGCATTGCCGGCCTGGCGCGAGAAGGCCGTGTCGATGGTGATGGCCGGCGGCCTGATCGGTGCGGTGGCGGGGCCGAACCTGGCGACCTTCACGCGCGACGCCCTCTCCGTGCCCTTCGCCGGCGCGTACATCGCGTTGGCGGCGGTGGCATTGCTCTCGATGGCGGTGATGCATTTCATCGAGTTCCCGCCGTCACCGACCCGCAAGGAAGCCGCCGGCGGCAGGCCGCTGGGCGAGATCATGCGCCAGCCCGTGTTCATCGTGTCGGCCGCCGCAGGTGCGCTGAGCTACGGCGTGATGAACCTGCTGATGGCCGCCACGCCCATCGCAATGCAGATCTGCAGCCTGCCGTTTTCCGACGCGGCGCTGGTGCTCGAGTGGCACGTGATCGGCATGTTCGCGCCGGGCTTCTTCACCGGCCACCTGATCCGCCGTTTCGGCGCGCTGCCGGTGATGGGGGTGGGGCTGGCGCTCAACCTCGGCTGCATCGTGGTGGCGCTGTCGGGCGTGGACCTGCACCACTTCCTGGTCGCGCTGTTTCTGCTGGGCGTGGGCTGGAATTTCCTGTTCACCGGCAGCACGACGCTCTCGCTCACGGCCTACACCGCCGAGGAGCGCGACCGGGCCCAGGGCGCGCTCAACTTCTGCGTGTTCGCGACGCTGGCGCTGACCTCGTTCGCCTCGGGCGTATTGGTGACCACGCAGGGCTGGCAGCTTTTGAACTACGGCTCGCTGGTGCCGGTGGCCCTGACCGGTGCCGCGCTGCTCTGGCTCGCGCAGACGCAACGCCGGCGCGCGCCGGTGGCCAAGGCCTGAGCCTCAGGCCACGCGCGCGGAGACAGCCGCCGCTGGAAACCGCCGGTCGAGCCAGCGCTGCAGCGTGTCGAAGACGGGCTCCGCATCGAGTTCGTTGAAGAGCTCGTGGTACAGCGCGTCGAAGCACTTCGCCTCGACGTTGCCGCTGGGCGCCGCGGCGGCCGCGAAGGCGCGGCTCGCTGCCGGCCGCACGAGCCGGTCGTCGCCCGCGTAGATCAGCAGCGTGGGCACCGGCCAGCGCGCCGCGTGCTGCTGCACCGTGGCACCTTCGTAGGCGAGAAAACGCGCCAGCCGGCTGCCGATGCGGTCGTGCGTGAGCGGATCGTCGCGGTAGGCCTGCACCACCACCGGGTCGTGCGAGAGGTAGTTGTCGTCGAGCCCGTTGCCCACGCGCAGGTTGGGCGCGATGCGCGGCAGCACCGCCAGCAGCATCTTCTGGAAACCGTTCAGCCCCGGGTCGAGCCCCGGCGACGACAGCACCAGCGCATCGACCGGCCGCACGCCGCGCGCCACCAGGCTCGCGGCGACCAGGCCGCCCAGGCTGTGGCCCAGCAGCACCAGCGGCACGCCGGGGTTCTCGCGGCGCGCGTCGTCGATCACCAGCGCCAGGTCGTCGACCAGACGCAGCTCGCCGGGCAGGCCGCCGCGCGCGCCGGTGGATTCGCCGTGCCCGTGATGGTCGTGCGCCCAGACCGCGAAGCCCCAGGCATGCAGTTGCTTGGCGAGGCCGTGATAGCGCCCCGCATGCTCGCCCAGCCCGTGCACCACGACCACCACGGCGCGGGGCGTGCCCGCGGCGGGCAGCCGCCGCAGCGCCAGCGTCTCGCCGTCCGGCGTGGACAGCGACACGCGGTGCGGCAAGGGCAGCGCGTCGCTCAAACGGCCACCGGCTCCGACGCCGCGGCGCGGTGCGCGACGGGCAGGGCGGCGATGACCTCGGCCACGGCGGCCGTCAGCTTCTTGGCGTAGGGCACGTGCAGGAACTCGTTGGGGCCGTGCGCGTTGCTCTTCGGGCCCAGCACGCCGCAGACCATCATCTGCGCCGTCGGGAAGCCGGCGCTCAGCATGTTCATCAGCGGGATCGTGCCGCCCTGGCCGATGTAGCCGCAGGAGGCGCCGAAGTGCGCGCGCGAGGCCTTGTTGAGCGCGTCCTCGAACCACGGCGTGATGGTGGGGGCGTTCCAGCCGGTGGCGCCGCCGCCGCTTTCGAAGGTGACGCGCGCCTGGTAGGGCGCGTTGTCCTCGAGCAGGGCCTTGAGCTTTTGCACCGTCTCGGCTGCATCGACCAGCGGCGGCAGGCGCAGCGAGAGCTTGAAGGCGGTGTAGGGGCGCAGCACGTTGCCCGCGTCCTTCAGGGCCGGGAAGCCTTCGGCGCCGGTGACCGACAGCGTGGGCTTCCAGGTGCGGTTGAGCAGCGCCTCGACCGGGTCGGTGGTGGTCGGCAGCGCGAACATGGTCGAGCCGCCGCAGTCGTAGTGCGCCCACGGGAAGCGCTTGTAGACCTCGTCGCCGAGGATGGCGGCCGTGGCCTTGGCCTGCGCGAGCCGGTCGGCCGGCACTTCGCAATGGAAGCTCGCGGGCAGCAGGCGGCCGGTGGCGCTGTCTTCGAGGCGGTCGAGCACCTGCCGCATGATGCGGAAGCTCGAGGGCACGAGGCCCGAGGCGTCGCCCGAGTGGATGCCTTCGGTCAGCACCTCGACCTTGAGCGTGCCGCTGGCCATGCCGCGCAGCGAGGTCGTGAGCCACAGCTGGTCGTAGTTGCCGGCACCCGAATCGAGGCAGATCACCAGCTCGACCTCGCCCAGGCGCGGACGCAGCGCGTCGACGTAGGGCAGCAGGTCGTAGGAGCCGCTTTCCTCGCAGGTTTCGATGAGGCCGACGATGCGCGGGTGCGCCACGCCCTGGGCCTTGAGCGCCTGCAGCGCGGCCACGCTGGCGTACACCGCGTAGCCGTCGTCGGCCCCGCCGCGGCCGTAGAGCAGGCCGTTCTCGTACTTGGGCGTCCACGGGCCGAGGTCGTTGCGCCAGCCGGTGAACTCGGGTTGCTTGTCGAGGTGGCCGTACATGAGCACGGTCTCGGTCATGTTCGTGCCGGTGGCCGGCACTTCGAAGAACAGCACCGGCGTGCGGCCTTCGAGGCGCACGATCTCCAGCTTCAGGCCCTCGACCTTCTGCGCCTCGACCCAGGCCGCGGCGTTGCGCAGCACGGTCTCCAGGTAGCCGTTGGCCGACCAGTCCTTGTCAAAGCCGGGCGACTTGGCGGGAATGGCGATGTAGTCGGTGAGTTGCTTGACGATGTCGCCGTCCCATCGGGCGGTGACATCAGAGAGGGCGCGCGTCGCGTCGAGCGTGCCGGCGGGCATTTCACGGTGCAGGGGGGCGTTCATCGGGGATTCTCCGCGGGGACGAAAAAACGCATTTTGCGCCTCGCGGCGAGCGCGCGTAGAGTGCGGGCGATCTCAAAACCCGGAGCGCAATGTGAGCAAGGCAACATCGACGCGGATCAAGGTGGGGATCGGCGGCTGGACCTACGAGCCCTGGCGCGACAACTTCTACCCGAAGGGCCTGGCCCACGCGAAGGAGTTGAACTACGCCAGCCGGCAGGTCAGCGCCATCGAGATCAACGGCACCTACTACAGCACCTTCAAGCCCGAGACCTTCCGCAAGTGGCGCGACGACACGCCCGACGACTTCATGTTCTCGATGAAGGCCTCGCGCTTCACCACCAACCGCAAGGTGCTGGCGACCGCGAGCGAGTCGATCCAGCGGTTCATCGACAGCGGCGTGGCCGAACTGGGCGACAAGCTCGGGCCGATCGTCTGGCAGTTCATGCCGACCAAGCAGTTCGATGCGGATGACTTCGAGGCATTCCTGGAGCTGCTGCCCAAGAAGGAAGGCAGCCGCGTGCTGCGCCACGTGATGGACGTGCGGCACGAGAGCTTCATCGTGCCCGCCTACAAGGCGCTCGCGAAGAAGCACAAGGTGTCGACCGTGTTCACCGACGCCGACAAGTTTCCATCGTTCGAGGAGCCCGAGGGCGATGTCGCCTACGCGCGGCTCATGATGGCCGACGCGTCGCTCGCGACCGGCTACGCGCCCAAGGCGCTGGACACCTGGGCCGCGCGCGCGCAAGGCTGGACCACGACGCCGAAGGCGCGCGACGTGTTCGTGTATTTCATCAACGGCGCCAAGGAAAGGGCACCGGCCGCGGCCGGTGCCTTGCTGCAGCGCCTGGGGTGGGCGCCGCCGGCCGCAGACGCAGCAATGGCCGCCACCGCGGACAAGCCGAAGCCGGCGGCCAAGAAGGCCCCACCGAAAAAGAAAGCGCCCTGATCGACGGTCGTCAGACCGGGCGCGTCAGGTGCCTCAGGCGGCGGCCTGCAGCGACGGCTTGGCGCCGAAGCTGATCTCGCCCGACAGCTGGCCGCCTTCTTCGATCACGATCTTGCCGTAGCGGATCTTGCCGGTGACCTTGCCGGTCGAGTGGATGACGAGCTTCTCGCGCACGGTGAGGTTGCCGTCGAACACGCCGCGGATCTCGGCGATGTCGATCTCGGCCGAGCCCTTGAACTCGCCCTGTTCGGCGATCTGCATCAGGCGCGAATCCATCGTCGCCTCGACCAGGCCTTCGACCACGAGCGTGTCGCAATCGGTGATCTCGACGCCCTTGAGCTTGATGTTCGGGCCGACGGTGAGCTTGCTGCCGCCTTCCTTGGCGGCAGGCGCAGCCGCCGGGGCCAGGCCGGCCTGTGCGGTCAACGAGGAGGGATTGACGGGAGTGCCCGAGAGATTGGTGCCCGAACCAACCAGCGGTGCGGGACGGGACGTCAGCGAATCGGTGTCACGATCGCGCT
This sequence comes from Variovorax sp. V118, assembly GCF_041154445.1. Taxonomy (GTDB): domain Bacteria; phylum Pseudomonadota; class Gammaproteobacteria; order Burkholderiales; family Burkholderiaceae_C; genus Variovorax; species Variovorax boronicumulans. Next base: position 7,198,337 of record NZ_AP028663.1, read on the forward strand.
TGCCGAAAAAGGGGGACTGTGTGGCCAATGGGGAGCTCCTCAAGAAAGGGGACTATCGTAAGAACGCACTCACGGCATGCGGCACTTCATTGCGCAATAAGCGTAACTGAATAAGTCGCCCGGGGCCCCTGACAATGCCCCGCATGACCCGCCTGATCCGACCGAACATCGAAGCCCTGTCCACGCCCGCCGCCACCGACTCGCGGTTCGACAAGCCCGCGCGCGGCTGGCGGCGCACGCTGTTCACCGTGATCTTCGAGGCCGACACCCCCGCCGGCCTGTGGTTCGACCTGACGCTCATCGCGGTGATCGTGATGAGCGTGCTGGTCGTCATCCTGGACAGCGTGCAATCGATCCGCGACCAGTGGCGCCCACTGTTCAATGCCCTCGAATGGGTGTTCACGATTCTCTTCACGCTGGAGTACATCGCGCGGCTGTGCTGCGTGAACAAGCCGCTGCGCTACGCGCTGAGCTTCTACGGCGTGATCGACCTGCTCGCGCTGCTGCCGACCTTTCTCGTGGCCTTCGCGCCCGAGCTGGCGTACCTGATCGACGTGCGCATCCTGCGGCTGTTGCGCGTGTTCCGCATCTTCAAGCTCTCGCGCTATTCGGTGGAGTACCGCGCGCTGGTGTCGGCGGTGGCATCGAGCCGCCGCAAGATCACGGTGTTCGTGGGCTTCGTGATGCTGGTGGTGCTGGTGATGGGCACGCTGATGTACGTGGTCGAGGGCCCGACGCACGGCTTCACCAGCATTCCGGTGGCGATCTACTGGGCGATTTCCACCATGGCCACGGTCGGCTTCGGCGACCTCGTGCCCAAGACCGACCTGGGCCGCGCGATCGCCTCCGTGATGATGCTGCTGGGCTGGGGCGTGCTGGCGGTACCCACCGGCATCGTCACGGCCGAGATGACGCGGCGCGGCGTCGACGACGACCTGGCGGAGCCGATCGCACAGGCCTCGCGTGGCGTGCTCGCGCTGGCGGCGGAGCCGGCTTCAGGCAAGGCGCCGGCGAAGCGGCTCACGCCGTCGGCCAGACGACGCGCCCTTGCGCAGCATCGTCGAGGCGCGCGATGAAGGCGTCGGCCTCGGGCGCGGGCAGCGCGAAGGCCAAGCGAACGTCGTCGCCGTGCTGCACGTCTTCGAGCACCGCGCCGATGGCGGCCAACTCGCGCCGCACCAGCCCCTCGAGCGCGTAGGGCACGGCGCACTGCAGGTGGCGCTGGCGCACGAGCGGCACCAGCGTGGCGCCGAGCAGGGCCTGGGCCGCGGCGTCGGTGTAGGCGCGCACGAGGCCGCCGGCGCCGAGCTTCACGCCGCCGAAGTAGCGCACCACAGTCGCGAGCGCGCCTTCCACCTGCTGGTGGCGCAGCACCTCGAGCATGGGGCGCCCGGCCGTGCCGCCGGGCTCGCCGTCGTCATTCGCGGCCGACTGGCCGCCGGCCATCAGGGCCCAGCACACGTGCGCAGCGCCCGGGTGTTCGGCGCGCAACGAGGCGACCACCGCCAGCGCGGCCGCGCGGTCGGGCACCGGTTGCACGCAGCCGATGAAGCGGCTCTTCTTGATGAGCAGTTCGCTGTGAACCGGCTGCGCGAGCGTGAAGCTCATTCCGACCCGATGTCCGTGCGGTGCAAGGGCGGCGTGCTCAGCCGCCCCGCTCGAACTTGAAGACCGCCGTGCTGGCGCGCGCGTTGGGCAGCCAACGCACGTCGCGCCCGTTCTGCAGGCCGAAGGCGTCGAGCACGCGCAGGTTGTTCTTGCCGGCCAGCACCTCGAAGTCCTTGTAGGTGCCGACGCGGATGTTGGGCGTGTCGTACCACTGGTAGGGCAGGCGGCGCGTCACGGGCATGCGCCCGCGCGCCACGCTCAGGCGGTTGGGCCAGTGCGCAAAGTTGGGAAAGGCGACGATGCCGAAGCGGCCCACGCGCGCGGTCTCGCGCAGCATGACCTCGGCATTGCGCAGGTGCTGCAGCGTGTCGATCTGCAGCACCACGTCGAAGGTGGCGTCGTCGAACATCGCCAGGCCTTCGTCGAGGTTGAGCTGGATCACGTCGACGCCGCGGCGGATGCACTGCAGCACGTTGCCGTCGGCGATCTCCGCGCCATAGCCGGTGCAGCCGCGCTCGCGCTGCAGCAGGTCGAGCAGGGCGCCGTCGCCGCAGCCCAGGTCGAGCACGCGCGAGCCTTGCGGCACGAGCTCGGCGATCAGTCGTTGATGTGCAAGGTCGCTCATTGGAATTCCTTGGCGACGCGTTCGAAGTACGAGCGCACCACGCCCATGTAGCGCACGTCGTCGAGCAGGAAGGCGTCGTGGCCGTGCGGCGCGTCGATCTCGGCGTAGCTCACGTTGCGGCGGTTGTCGAGCAGCGCCTTCACGATCTCGCGGCTGCGCGCGGGCGAGAAGCGCCAGTCGGTCTTGAAGCTCACGAGCAGGAACTTGGCCGTGGCCTGCGCGAGCGCGGTGCTGAGCTGGCCGCCGTGGTGGCGCGCAGGGTCGAAGTAGTCGAGCGCGCGGGTGATCAGCAGGTAGGTGTTGGCGTCGAAGTACTCGCTGAACTTGTCGCCCTGGTAGCGCAGGTAGCTTTCGATCTGGAACTCGATGTCCTGCGTGGAATAGCGGTAGTCGAGCCCCGCCACCTCGCCCTCCACGGCACTGCGCAAAATGCGCCCGAACTTGGCGTTCATCACGTCGTCGCTCAGGTAGGTGATGTGGCCGATCATGCGGGCGATGCGCAGGCCGCGCTTGGGCACCACGCCGTATTCGTAGAAGTGGCCGCCGTGGAAGTCGGGGTCGGTCACGATGGCGCGGCGCGCCACCTCGTTGAAGGCGATGTTCTCGGCCGTGAGGTTGGGCGCGCTGGCCACCACCACGGCGTGCCGCACGCGGTCGGGGTACTGCAGCGTCCACGACAGCGCCTGCATGCCGCCGAGGCTGCCGCCCATCACGGCCGCGAGCGTGCGGATGCCGAGCGCATCGAGCAGCGCCGCCTGGGCGTCGACCCAGTCTTCGACCGTGACCACCGGGAAGTCGGCGCCATAGACGCGGCCGGTGGCGGGGTTCACGTGCATCGGGCCGGTCGAGCCGAAGCAGGAGCCGAGGTTGTTGACGCCGATCACGAAGAAGCGGTCGGTGTCCAGCGGCTTGCCCGGGCCCACCATGTTGTCCCACCAGCCCTCGGAGCGGGCCTGGCCCTCGTACACGCCCGCGACGTGGTGCGAGGCGTTGAGCGCGTGGCACACCAGCACCGCATTGCTGCGCTCGGCGTTGAGGGTGCCGTAGGTTTCGTAGGCGAGCGTGTAGCCGCTGATCGAGGCGCCGCTGCGCAGGGCCAGCGGGCCTGCGAACTGCATCGACTGCGGGGTGACGACCAAAGGTGACGACGACGACATGAATGAAAAAACCCGGCCTCGCCAAAAACGAGCCGGGTTCGGCAGCCGTCTTTAGCAGAATTTATAAAGCGCCCGCAAGCTGAAGCAAATCGGCGCAGGGCAAGTATAGCCCCGTGACTTTTTCCTGCTACCAGCCGACGATCATCACGACGCCCAGCACCAGGAAGATCGCCGCCGAGATGCCGTGCACGAGCTTGATCGGCACGCGCCGCACGATCTTGTCGCCCAGCCACACGACCGGCGCATTGGCCAGCATCATGCCCAGCGTGGTGCCGACGACGACCCAGGCGTAGTCCTGCATGAAGCGGGCGGCCAGCATGACGGTGGCGATCTGGGTCTTGTCGCCCATCTCGGCCAGGAAGAAGGCGATCACCGTGGTGCCGAAGACGCCGAACTTCGAGACGCCGGGGGCGTCGTCTTCATCGAGCTTGTCGGGAATCAGCATCCAGACGGCCATCGCGATGAACGAACCGCCCAGGATCCAGCGCAGCACCTCGGGGCCGAGCCAGCGCGTGATGTAGTTGCCGACCGCGCCGGCCAGCGCGTGGTTGATGACCGTGGCGACAAAGATGCCGAACACGATCGGCCAGGGTTTCCTGAAGCGCGCGGCCAGCAGAAGGGCCAGGAGTTGGGTCTTGTCGCCCATTTCGGCGAGCGCGACCACGCCCGTTGCAACGAGAAAAGCTTCCATGATGGATGTGGGGTTCCTTGGGCCGAAGGACGCAATTGACCGCACAACACCTTCGGCCATATTCCCGAAGTTGTGCGGTCAAAGGTCTCGCCAGGTGTGTTCACTGCACGCGCCATGTCCTCGTGGGGCAAGGACAAGTCTGTTGACGCGGGCCCTTCTCGTATGCGGAAGGCGGCTACTCCCCAATGACCGGCAAATTGTAGCCGCATCGTCAATTCCCCCGGCTCAAACAGGTAGGCGTGCGCTAACTTCTACTAGTTTCGAAAGGTGCTACCTCAAGACGCAAATTCCTGCTTGCTTTTTTGATATTTCACCCATAATGCACGAGCATCCCTCTTGATTTTGGGCGGGAGCAATTCGGTGATCGGTCAGTTTCGCGCGGCTCGGCGGCTCTCGTTTGAGTGATGCTTTCGGGACTCCATCGCTTTTCTTGATGTGTTTATAGGAGTCCCTTGATGGGCAACAAACTCTACGTCGGCAACCTGCCTTACTCGGTGCGCGACGGTGATCTCGAGCAGGCCTTCGGCCAGTTCGGCGCAGTGACCAGCGCCAAGGTCATGATGGAGCGCGACACGGGTCGCTCGAAGGGCTTCGGCTTCGTCGAGATGGGCAGTGACGCGGAAGCACAGGCCGCCATCAACGGCATGAACGGCCAACCCCTGGGCGGCCGCAGCGTGGTCGTCAACGAAGCACGTCCCATGGAAGCACGTCCCCCCCGCAGCGGTGGCGGCGGCTACGGCGGCGGCGGTGGTGGTTATGGCGGCGGTGGTGGCGGTGGCTACGGCGGCGGCGGTGGTGGCGGCTACGGTGGTGGCGGCGGTGGCCGTTCCGGCGGTGGCGGCGGCTACGGCGGCGGTGGTGGTCGTTCGGGTGGCGGCGGCGGTGGTGGCGATGGCGGCTTCCGCAGCCCCTACGGCGCAGGTCCCCGTGGCGGCGGCGGTGGTCGCAGCGGCGGTGGCGGCTACGGCGGCGGCGGCAACGGTGGGTACTGAACCCCGTTCACTCCTTCGCATGCCTCACGGCACACAAACACAAAAGGCTCCCTCGGGAGCCTTTTTCTTTGCCTGCGCGCTGTGCCCGCTGTTCAATCGGCAATGAAGCTCAGGCTTCGCCGCTGCGCTTCTTGCGCTCCCGGCCCTGCACCGCGCGGTCGAGCACGGCATTGGGCAGCAGGCGCATGACCTTGGCGACCACGCCCATCTGCCACGGAATCACGCGGTAGCTCGTGCCGGCCTCGATGGCGCGCAGCGCCTGCGCAGCAAAGTCCTTGGGCTGCATGAGAAAGGGCATGCCGTAGCGGTTGCCCTGCGTCAGCGGCGTGTCGATGTAGCCCGGGCAGAGCGTGACGACCTTCACCCCGCTGTTGTGCAGTTCCCCGCGCAGGCTTTCGCAGTACGCGACCACGCCGGCCTTGCTCGCGCAGTAGGCGCCGTGCCCCGGCAGCCCGCGGATGGCGGCGACGCTGCCGATGCCCACGAGCCGCCCGCTGCCGCGCTGCACCATGGCCTGCACGAACGGATGGAAGGTGGCGGCCAGCCCCACGTTGTTGACGGCGAAGGTGCGCGCCAGCACGTCGAGGTCCGAACGCTCGGCCGTGTCGATGCCGATGCTGATGCCGGCATTGGCGATCACCACGTCGGGCACGCCCTGGCGCGCGATGCAGTCGGTGCCGGCGGCCACGATGCTGTCGGTGTCGGCCACGTCGGCGCCGTAGACCTGGTAGCGGCCCGCGTCCAGCTGGCGGCCCGTCGCCCAGGTTTCGATCTCGCCCGTGCGCCGCGCGACCAGCGCCAACCGGTAGCCCGCGTCGTAGAAGCGCGCGGCCAAGGCCTGGCCGATGCCGCTGGAGGCGCCGGTGATGAAGACGAGCGGTGCGGCGGTGGTCATGCGTGGATCGTCTCCCGGGAACTTGTTCTTGTGTGGCAGCCGCTCAGCGCGGCTTGCCTGCGGCGGCCGACGGCACCAGCACGCCGCGCACGCGGCCCGTGAGGTTGGCCACGCCGCTCAGGTTGTCGTAGTCGAGCGTATCGCCCGTGAACTGGTCGCTGCCGCGGATGAGCGTGACCGGCTTGTTCGACTGCACCTTCTCGGTGTCGAGGAACGCATGCAGGAACTCGCCGCGAAACTCGAGGCGCGGCGTGGCCTTGCCGCTCGCGCTCAGCGCGGGTTCGCGGATCACGATCGCGTTGCCGAACAGCTGGATCTCGCTGCCGTCGGAATTCGACAGGCCCCGGTTCGCCGACGAGCGCGTGACCAGCCCCTCGGGCGACACCGAGCGCATGCGCACCTGGTCGACCTCGATGGTGTCGGTGTCCGGGTAGTGCCGCCCCTCGGTGCCGTGCAGCTCGCTGCGCAGGTCGCCGTTGGGCAGGAAGTTCTTGATGACGAAGTCCCGCATGAAGTAGTCGGGCTCGTGCGTGGGCGCCGCCTTGACGGTGGGCTCCAGCAGCTTGGGCGCATTGCGCACCAGCCAGTAGGTGCCCAGCGCCACGCCCGCCATCAGGATGATCGGCAGGTAGATGGTGGTGCGGTCGAGCACATCGCGCGTCAGGTTCCAGGCGCGTCGCAGCTGCGGGCTCATGGTCGGGGGCCCAGGGCAGCGTCGAGCAGCGGGCGGTACTGGCCGCAGGCCGTCAACAGCAGGTCGCAGAATTCGCGCGCCGCGCCTTCGCCGCCGCGTGCGGTGGTGACATAGCGCGCCACGGCACGCACTTCGGCGTGCGCGTTGGCCGGCGCTGCTGCGAAGCCGACGCGGGTCAGCACCGGCAGGTCGGGCCAGTCGTCGCCGATGGCGGCGGCCTGCGCCCAGGTGAAGCCGAGCTGCTTCAGCATGGCCTCGGCGGCGGGCAGCTTGTCCTCGGTGCCGTAGCGCACGTGCTCGATGCCCAGCGCCTCGAGCCGCACGCGCAGCGGCTTGGAGTCGCGCCCGGTGATCACGGCCGGCGTGATGCCGGCCTTGCGCAGCAGCTTGAGGCCGTAGCCGTCGAGGATGCTGAAGCGCTTGAGCGTCTCGCCGTGCTCGGTGAAGTACACGCCGCCGTCGGTCAGCACGCCGTCGATGTCGAAGAAGACGATGCGCACGTCTTGCGCGGCCAGCAGGGTCTCGGCCTGGAAATCAAGCGGCATCAGATGACCTTCGCGCGCATCAGGTCGTTGGTGTTCACCGCGCCGACGATCACCCCCGCGCCGTCGATCACGAACAGGCGGGTGATGCCGCATTGCTCCATGAGTTCGGCCGCCTCCACCGCCAGCGCGTCGACGCGGATGGTGCGCGGGTCGCGGTGCATGATGTCGGCTGCCTTGGGCGTGCGCAGGTCGGCGCCGGCCTCGATCAGGCGGCGCAGGTCGCCGTCGGTGAAGATGCCCAGCGCCCGACCGTCGGGCTCGACCACGGCAGCAGCGCCGAAGCCCTTGATGCTCATCGCGCGCATCAGCTCGCTGACGGTGGCCGTCGGCGGCACGCACGGCACTTCGTCGCCCGAGCGCATGACGTCGCTCACGTGGGTGAGCAGCTTGCGGCCCAGCGCGCCACCGGGGTGCGAGCGGGCGAAATCTTCGGAGCCGAAGCCGCGCGCGTCGAGCAGGGCCACGGCCAGCGCGTCGCCCATGGCGATCTGCGCGGTGGTGCTCGCGGTGGGCGCGAGGTTCAGCGGGCAGGCTTCCTTGGCGACGCCGGCGTCGATCACGATGTCGGCATGGCGCGCCAGCGTGGAATCGGGGCGGCCGGTCATGGCGATCAGGGGCACGCCCTGGCGCTTGACCACCGGCAGCAGCACGGTGAGCTCGTCGACCTCGCCGCTGTTGGAGATGGCCAGCACGAGGTCGACCGCCTTGATCATGCCGAGGTCGCCGTGGCTGGCCTCGGCCGGGTGCACGAACATCGCGGGCGTGCCCGTGGAGGCGAGGGTGGCGGCGATCTTGCGGCCGACGTGGCCGCTCTTGCCCATGCCCATCACGACCACACGGCCGCGCACTTCGAGGATCTTGCGCACGGCCTCGACGAAACTCGGGCCGACGCGGGCCTTCAGGCCGAGGACGGCTTCGGCTTCGATGTCGAATGTGACGCGTGCCCGGGCCAGGATGGCGTCGGGGTCGACCACGTGGGTCGGGGCGGGGCGGGAGCTCATCGCCGGATTTTACGAGGCGGGCGCGGTCGGGGATCACATGGCCCGGGGAAGCCCGGGGCACGGACATTGCTCTAGCATCGGCGCCTATGTCTTCGTTCGATCTCACGCTGTTGTATCTGTTGGCCGCGGTGATCGGCGTGGTGGCCTGCCGGTCGCTCAAGCTGCCGCCGATGCTCGGCTACCTGACGGCCGGCGTGCTCATCGGCCCGCATGCGCTGGCCCTGGCGCAGAACTCCGAAGGCATCCGCCACCTGGGCGAATTCGGCGTGGTGTTCCTGATGTTCGTGATCGGGCTCGAGTTCAGCCTGCCCAAGCTGCGCGCCATGCGCAAGCACGTGTTCGGGCTGGGCATGGCGCAGGTGCTGCTGACCATGGCGCTGGCCACCGCCGGCGCACTGCTGATCGCCACGCAGCTGCCGCCGGCCTGGCAGCTGGGGTGGCAGACCACGCTGGCGCTGTCGAGCGCGCTCACCATGAGCAGCACCGCCATCGTGGTCAAGCTGATGGCCGAGCGGCTCGAACTGGAGAGCGAGCACGGCAAGCGCGTGATGGGCGTGCTGCTCTTTCAAGATTTGGCCGTGGTGCCGCTGCTGGTGCTGATTCCCGCGCTGGGCGCGCCGCCCGAGGCGCTGGCCAAGGCGCTGGGCTTCGCGCTGGTGAAGGCCACCTTCCTCATCGGCGTGCTGCTGTACGGCGGGCCGCGCATCATGCGCTGGTGGCTCACGCTGGTGGCGCGTCGGCGCAGCGAGGAGCTGTTCATCCTGAACGTGCTGCTGATCACGCTGGGCCTGGCCTGGCTCACCGAGCTGGCCGGCCTGAGCCTGGCGCTGGGCGCCTTCATCGCCGGCATGCTGGTGTCGGAAACCGAATACAAGCACCAGGTCGAGACCGACATCCGCCCCTTCCACGACGTGCTGCTGGGGCTGTTTTTCATCACCGTCGGCATGTCGCTCGACTGGCACATCGTGGTCGACCGCTGGCTGCTGGTGGCGGTACTGCTGCTGGTGCCACTGCTGTTCAAGCTGGGGCTGGTGACGGTGCTGGCGCGGGTGCTGGGCGCGACCTCGGGCGTGTCGCTGCGCACCGGCCTGTACCTGGCGCAGGCCGGCGAGTTCGGCTTCGTGCTGCTGGCGCTCGCGCAGGACCGCAACCTGCTGCCGCCGTGGCTGGCCACCCGGTGCTGGCGTCGATGGTGCTGTCGATGCTGGCCACGCCGTTCATCGTCATGTACAGCAACGCCATCGTGCGAAAGCTGGTGGCCAGCGACTGGCTGCAGCAGTCGCTGCAGATGACGACCATCGCGCGCAAGACCATCAACACCGCGCAGCACGTGATCATCTGCGGCTACGGGCGCTGCGGCCAGAACCTGGCGCGCATCCTGGAGCGCGAAGGCATTCCCTACATGGCGCTCGACCTGGACCCCGACCGCGTGCGCCAGGCCGCCGCGGCCGGCGATTCGGTGGTGTTCGGCGACGCGGCGCGGCTGCAGGCGCTGATGGCCGCGGGCCTGGCGCGCGCCAGCGCGGTGGTCGTCACCTACCTCGACGTGGGCGGCGCGATGAAGGTGCTGGCCAACACCCGCGCCCACGCGCCGCACGTGCCGGTGATCGTGCGCACCCAGGACGACCACGACCTCGAGAAGCTGCAGGCCGCCGGCGCGACCGAGGTGGTGCCCGAGGCCATCGAAGGGTCGCTGATGCTCGCCAGCCATGCGCTGGCGCTGGTCGGCGTGCCGATGCGGCGCGTGATCCGCGTGGTGCAGGACCAGCGCGACGCGCGCTACAACCTGCTGCGCGGCTACTTCCACGGCGCCGACGACGACAACGCCGACGAGATCGACCACGAGCGCCTGAACAGCTTCACGCTCACGCCGGGCGCACGCGCCATCGGCCAGACGCTCGGACGGATTGCGCTGCCGACGCTGGGTGTGCGGGTGGCCAGCCTGCGCCGCCAGGACGGCCAGGCGCGCGTGCCGGCCGACGACACGCTGCTGTCGGACGGGGACACCCTGGTGCTGTCGGGCAAGCCCGCCGCGCTGGCGATTGCCATCGAGCGGCTGCAAAAGGGCTGAGGCTGCCGGCGCGGGCTCAGTTCAAGAGCGACGGGTTGCGCTTTTCTTCTTCGATGCGCTGCTGACGGCGCACCGCCTCGCACTGCGCGTGCGACCTGTACTCGGGCTTCACGCACTGGGCCGCCATGCATTGCGCCTTGGCGATGAAGTTGCGGTCGCCGCATTGGGCCTGCGGGTCGGCCGGCGGGGCCGGAGACGCGGGCGCAGGGACCGGTGCAGCCGCCACAGGCGCTGCGGCGGCAGGGGCCTGCGGCGTCGGTGGGGGAGGTGTCACAGGCTTGCGCAGCTTCGCGACGGGCGTCGGCTTGGGAGCGGCTTCCGCCGGCTCGGCGACCGCTTCCGTGGGTGGCGCTTCGGCCACGGGCGGCGCGGGCTCGGTCGCGACGGGCGGTGCTTCGACCACCGGCGGCGTCGCGGCGGGCGCCGGCGCGGCGACAGGAGGCGGTGCCACGACCGGCTCGGGCGCCTTGCTGCCGGTCCCGTAGCCCAGCCAGCCCGCGACCACCAGCAGCAGCGCGACCACGAGCAGCCCCAGCCACAACCCGATGCCGCGCGGGCGCAGCACCGGTTCGGGCGGCTTGATGCGCTTGACCTTGATCCGCGTCTTTGGCCGATCGGCTCGGGGGGACGGAGGCAAGGACGATGCGGCACCCCCGCGCCCCGGCGCGACGATCACGGTCTTTTCATCCGCTGGCGGCGGCGGTGGGGGTGGCGGCTCGGGCCTCCAGCCACTGGACGCCTGCGACGACGCGCGCTTCGACTCGGCAGGATCGAACAGCGGCGCGGGAATGGTCGGCGCACGCAACTGGGCCGGTGCGGTGGTGGCCCATTCGCGGTCGGCAGGGCTGGGCGCCGGGGGTGGCACGCGGTCGGCGGCCGACAGCCGGCCACCGCAGCTTCTGCAGAAATTGGCACCGTCGCGGTTGTCCGCGTCACAGACCGGGCAGATCAAGGCCATGGCTCACCAGCAATTCTCGGGATCGGAAACGAAGACTTGTTCTTGTTGTTGTGCGGCGGCTGGCAGCGCGCGGCGAGCCGAAAGGCTCAGGTGACGGCCACCCGCTTGGAGCGGTGCGCCATGCGCTTGGCAATCACGGCGCCGAGCGCCATCGCGATGTCCAGCGCCATGTTGGGCTGGCGGTTCGACATCTCGGAGAACCGCACGGCCGTGAGGCGCCACACGCGCCCCGCGCCGGTGACCACCACGTTGGCCGCATGCGGCTCGCGCGAGAAGAACGAGCCTTCGCCCACCACCGAGCCCGGCGACAGCACGGCCAGGCGCATCTGCTCCTTGCTGCTGACGCGATGCACGCTGATGGCGCCGCTTTCGACGAAGAACACCGAGCGGTCGTGCGTGCCCTGCGAGATCAGCACGTCGCCGATCGCGGTTTCGATGGGCTGCAGATAACCCGCGAGCGTGTCCCACTGCGCGACGCTCAAGGTCAGCGCGAACGCGTCGGCGCTCAGGTTCTCCGCGATGGCGCGGCTCAGGTTCTGGATGGACATGTTTTTCTCGACCCCCGCAAGTGATCCGAAGTATCCGCGAAGGCCCCGAGGTTCGGCTACAACTGTTTACGCTTTCACCAGCGAAGCGCACGCATGTGTCGCTATTTCCCGATACAGAAGCGCGAAAAGATGACCCCCAGCAGGTCATCCGCGCCGAACTCCCCGGTGATCTCGTTGAGCGCGTTCTGGGCCAGCCGCAGCTCCTCGGCGAGCAGGTCGAGCAGTTGCGCCTGCGCCGCCAGGTGGGCGGCGGCCAGCGCGAGGTGCGTCTCGACCCGGGCCAGCGCCTGCACATGGCGCGCGCGCGCCAGGTAAACGCCCTCGGGCACGGCCTGCCAGCCGGCCATGGCGAGCAGCTGGTCGCGCAGCGCCTCGATGCCCGCACCGGTCTTGGCCGACAGGGCGATGCCTTCGGACGGCGGCGCGGCCGACGCCGCTGCGTCCTGCTTGTTCCACACATCGAGCACCGGCACGCTCGCCGGCAGCTTGCGCTGCAGGCCGGCCAGGATCTCGGCGTCGGCGGCGGCGTAGTCGGGCTGGCCGGCGCGCGTCAGGTCGTGCAGGAACAGCACGGCGTCGGCGCTTTCGATCTGCCCCCAGGCGCGCGCCACGCCGATCTGCTCGACCTCGTCGGTGCTGTCGCGCAGGCCGGCGGTGTCGGCCACATGCAGCGGCACGCCGTGGATCTGGATGGTCTGCGAGACCACGTCGCGCGTGGTGCCCGCAATGGCGCTCACGATGGCCAGCTCGGCGCCGGCCAGCGCATTGAGCAGCGAGCTCTTGCCCGCGTTGGGCTGGCCCGCGATCACCACCTTGATGCCTTCGCGCAGCAACGCGCCTTGTTTGGCGCGCTGTTGCACGGCGGCCAGCTGCGCCTGCAGCCGTTGCAGCTGGCCGGTCGCGTCGGCTTTCTGGAGGAAGTCGATCTCTTCTTCGGGGAAGTCGAGCGTGGCCTCGACCAGCATGCGCAGGTGGATCAGCGCGTCGCGCAGCGTGTGGATCTCGCGCGAGAAGGCGCCCGACAGCGAGCGCCCGGCGCTGCGCGCAGCGGCCTCGGTGCTCGCGTCGATCAGGTCGGCGATGGCCTCGGCCTGGGCCAGGTCGATCTTGCCGTTGAGAAAGGCGCGCTGGCTGAACTCGCCCGGCTCGGCCACGCGCAGGCCGGGCAGGCGCGGGCGGCCGGTGGTCGGATCGATTTCGGTCGCGGCCTCGAGGCAGCGCGACAGCAACAGCTGCAGCACGACCGGGCCGCCGTGCGCCTGCAGTTCGAGCACGTCTTCGCCGGTGTAGGAATGCGGCGTCGGGAAATGAATCGCCAGGCCGTGGTCGACCGGCTCGCCCTGCGCATCGCGAAAGGGCAGGTAGGTGGCTTCGCGCGGCTTGAGGGCGCGGGCGCACAGCGCCTGGACCAGCGGCGCCAGCCGGGCGCCCGACACGCGAACGATGCCGACCGCCCCGCGCCCCGGGGCGGTGGCGATGGCGACGATGGGATCGGTGGTGCGGGCGAGGGTCATGACAGCGCGATTCTTTCAGCAAAAAGCAAAGGGCCGCGGATGCGGCCCTTTGCGGGTGGCGGAGGCCGGCTGGCTTATTTGCCCAGCACGCCCAGTCGCTTGTTGATGAACCACTGCTGCGCGATCGACAGCACGTTGTTCGTGATCCAGTACAGCACCAGGCCGGCCGGGAAGAAGATGAACATCACGCTGAACGCGAGCGGCATGATCCACATCAGCTTGGCCTGCATCGGATCGGGCGGCGTCGGGTTGAGCCAGGTCTGGAACAGCGAGGTGGCCGTCATCACGATCGGCAGGATGTACCAGGGATCGGGTGCCGACAGGTCGGTGATCCAGCCGATCCACGGGGCGTGGCGCATTTCGACCGACGACAGCAGCACCCAGTACAGCGCGATGAACACCGGGATCTGGATCACGATGGGGAAGCAGCCGCCCATCGGATTGACCTTCTCGGTCTTGTAGATCCGCATCATTTCCTGCTGCATCTCTTGCGGCTTGTCCTTCAGCCGCTCGCGCATTTCCATGATCTTCGGGTTGATGGCCTTCATCTTGGCCATGCTGGCGTAGGCCTTGGCGTTGAGCCAGTAGAAGGCCGCCTTCAGCAGCACCACAAGCGCCACGATCGCCCAGCCCCAGTTGCCCAGGATGCCGTGCAGTTGGGTGAGCAGCCAGTACAGCGGCTTGGAGATGATCGCGAAGATGCCGTAGTCCTTCACCAGGTCCAGGCCGGGGGCGATGGCTTCGAGCTTCTTTTCTTCTTCGGGGCCGGCGAACAGCGCGCTGTTCACGACCTGCGTGGCGCCCGGGGCGATCTTCGGCAGCGTGGCCACCATGGCGACGGTGAAGAGGTTGTCGCCCAGGTCCTTCACGCGGAACTCGCGGCGCAGCTGTTCGCTGGCCGGGTCGCCCTTGAGCAGCCAGGCCGACGCAAAGTAGTGCTGCACCATCGCGATCCAGCCGTCGTTGGCCGGCGGCGGCGGCTCGACCTTGCCCTTGGCGATGTCCTTGAAGTCGAGCTTGTGGAACTTCTTCTCGTTGGTGTACGCGGCCGGGCCGGTGAAGGTGTTGGTGCCGAACATGGTGCCAGCGGCCACGGTGCCGTGGCGCAGCAGCTGCATGTACAGCTGCGCGTCGCGCGGCTGGTCGCTCACGTTGACCACTTCGTGGCGCACGCCGATGACGTAGTCGTCACGCTTGAACACGTAGGTCTTGATGTACTTCAGGCCGCCGACCGGGGCGCTTTCGAAGCTCACTTCGAGCGTGTTCTGGCCGTCGGCCATCGTGCGCGGACCGGCCTTGGGCGTCATGGCCGTCAGGTGGTTGGGGAAGGCGTCGCCGGCGACGGGGTTCAGCAGGCCGGTCTGCGCCACGTAGCGCGTGGCGGGCGAGCCGTTTTCGAACAGCACGACGCGCTTGGTGCGGTCGGCTTCGTCGTACTTGAGCAGCTCGAGGTGGTTGACCGTGGCGCCTTCGCTGTCGATCGTCGCCTTGAACAGGTCGGAGGTCACCACGACCTGCTCGCGCGGCGCGGCCGGGGCCGCCTGCGTGGGCACGGCGCCTGCGGTGCCGCCGGCTGCGGCAGCCGCGGTCGGCACGCCGTTGTTGGCCGCGCTGCCCGTGGCCGGCGCCGTGGCGGCGGGCTTGGTCGACGGCAGGAAGGTCGGCTTGTTGCCGTTGAAGACCTGCCATTGGTCCCACAGCAGCACGAGCGAGAAACCAAAAATCACCCACAGGATCGTGCGGCGGATATCGTTCATGACGAAGACTTCTTGTCGGAGGAGAGAAGAGACGAAAACAGCGATCCTGACTTGTCAGTGCGACGCTGTGATTTCGGTGGAACCGGATCGTGGCCGCCCTGGCACCAGGGCTGGCAGCGCGCGATGCGGTGCAGAGTCAGGTAGCTGCCCTTGAGCGCGCCGTGCACTTCCAGCGCCTCGATCGAATACACCGAGCAGGTCGGCGTGAAGCGGCACGACTGCCCGAGCCAGGGGCTCAGCAGCAGGCGGTAGCCCTTCACGAGGCCGATCAGCAGGCGTTTCATGCGGAGGCGGGTGCGGGGGAGGCGGCAGCCGGTGCTGGCGGACGCCCGGCGCGCGCCAGCAATTGCTGGAGCTCGGCGCGCACGGCGGCCTTGAGCTTGTCCGAGGAGGCGCTCACGAACGCCTTGCGATCGAAACCGGCGCGCAGACGCACCACGTGCGCGGCACGCGGCAACACGACGCCGGGCGCGGCGCTCACGGCGTAGATCTGGCGCTTGATGGCGTTGCGCGTCACCGCGCGGCGTGCCCAGCGCTTGGGCACCATGGCGCCCAGCCAGACCTCATCGGACGGAAACAGCGAAGCGGCGCCCGATGGAGAAACATCGAGCGCACAGCGGTGCAATGCGAAATGGGCAGTGCGCGCCACGGTGGCACCTGCGAGGACGGCCTGGAATTGCGCGCGGGTCTTGAGCCGCTGCAAGGAAGCCGGGCCGCGGACGTCGCTGCTGGCGGGGCCAGGCGCAGAGGCTGCAGGAGCCTGCGCGGACGTGTCGGCGGCTGACAACGGCAGGTGGGGTGCCGTCAGACGGCCAGGCGCTTGCGGCCCTTGGCGCGGCGTGCGTTGATCACGGCGCGGCCGCCGCGGGTCTTCATGCGGACCAGAAAGCCGTGGGTACGGGCGCGGCGGACTTTGGATGCTTGGTAAGTGCGTTTCATGATGGTTTCCTGATTCCCTGTTTGCGCCGGTTTCCGCATGAAGGCATGCAAAAACCCGGCGAGCGCTGGGGGAGCGAGTTTCGGATGGCCCCCGAAAGACGCTGTGAAGGCTTTTCAGGGAAACCCGCAATTATCGCAAACATTGGCCGCCGGAACAATCTTCGACTGGATTTGCGGGCCTTTCCATGTGCAGCGCAGCATGTGGATAAGGTTTTGACAAGTTAGAATGCCCAGCGCCTTCCAGCAGAGAATATCCACAATACCTATACAAGAAATGCCCGAGGGTTCCATCACTTTTTCAAGCGCCC